>NZ_JASPCQ010000028.1:0-6846 GCF_030230305.1 Actinotignum sanguinis | reverse complement strand
TCTTTGAGCCTACAACGTGACCTGGGATACATTCAATAGCTTAGGTTGGTTATTTATTTCCGAAGTAAAGCTCTTTCGGAAGGAATCACAGCCGCGCATACTCCGCATTGCTCACCGGCTCAAGCCACTCGTTGGAGGTATCCGTGCCGGGAACTTCCACAGCGAGGTGGGAGAACCAGCTATCGGGTGCGGCCCCGTGCCAGTGCTTGGTGCCCGCTGGCACATTGATCACATCCCCGGGCAGCATTTCTTCCACCGGCTGGCCCCAGACCTGGTGGAATCCGCGGCCGGCCACGCAGATAAGGATTTGGCCGCCGCCGCTGGAGGCGTGGTGAATATGCCAGTTATTGCGGCAGCCCGGCTCGAACGTCACGTTGTACATGGGAACCTGGCTGGTGGAAACCGGCGCGAGGTAGCTCTGCCCGATGAAATACTGAGCAAAACCGTCATTGGGGTCACCGATGGGGAAGAGGCATTCGCGCACGTGGCGTTCCTTGGCGCTCAGTGCATCCGTGCCAGGATTGGAGCCAGCGCTACCATCCGCACCCGCAGTCTCGGCATCACTACTCCACACGTCCTTCGCCAGATTGAAAACTGCCCAAGCCTTCGGCCAGCCTACGTACATGGCCGCATGCGTAATAATCGCGGTGATCTCCTCCCGAGTCACCCCGTGATTCTTGGCGTTATCCAGGTGATAGCGCAGCGAAGAATCCGTGATCCCGGAAGCCATGAGAGCCACCACCGTCACCACGCACTTCGTTTTGAGAGACAGCGCGGGCTGATTCCACACCCGCCCAAAAAGAACGTCGTCATTGAGCTCGGCAAAAAGCGGGGCGAAATCTCCCAGCTGGTCACGGCCCGCGGTTTGGGTAATCTTCTCACTCACCTGAGATCATCTCCTTCACATATGGCCGACGCCTTTGCCCAGCCAAAAAACAGACTACACCCCGGCGCATCCGGTCTCGGGTGCGCCGGGGTGTGGGGGGCGGGCCTTAGTGGCCCGGTCCGTTCATAGGTGCGTTACTTGCGCCGGTGGCGTTCCAGGGCGACGCCGCCGCCCAGGCACAGGGCACACAAAGCGATCACGCCCATGATCTTCGCCAGGGTGCTCAGCTTAATGCTCCGATCCCAGCCGATTGCCGAAGCATCGGCATTTGCGCCGGCAGTCGCCTGATTGCCCTGGCCTGCTGCGCTATTCGGCATGCCAACGAAGGCGGAACCGGAGGGTGTGCCGGCACCGGGCGTGGCACTCGCCGACGGAGTAGTGGAGGGTGCAGCCGCTTTCCCGGCTGCCGGCCCGCCCGCCTTCGCGGGTGCGGGGGAGATGGGGCGCGGTGCCGCGCCGCCACCGGGGCTGAGCGGTGCGTTGCCGCTCGGTGGCAGCACCTTCGCCCCGGGATTCTCCGGAAGCGGAGCGGGAGCGGGCGGCCCGGCGGGAGTGAGCGGCTTATTCCCGGGATTATTTCCAGTGCCGGGTATACCCGGCTGCCGATTCGGTTTCTGTGTGCTATCTTGTCCCGGGGTTTCGGGTGTGGTCGACGGCTGCGGTGCGGGAGTGGTGCCCGGCGTGGGCGCACCACCCGGATTAACGGTGCCGCCCGGGTTGCCACCAGGGTTACCTCCGGGATTTCCACCCGGATTCGGCGTGCCGCCAGGATTCCCGCCCGGATTGGGCTTTCCATCCGGATTCGGATCCGCGGAGGGGTGATCCGCACCACCCGGTTCGGGAGCGGCGGGATCGCCGGGGATGCTCACGGTGCCCTGCTCGTAACCGGCGATCGTCTCATCCCCAACCAAGAAGACGAGGCGGCCCGCCCGATTGGCCCCGCCCGCGCCGGAAGCTTCCGGCGCGGGCGGGGCGTCGTCGTACCACACCCGCAGCACGTACACGCCCGGCTGCGTGAAGGCCCAACCGGCGTGCTGATGTGTGGGATCGGGCAGGTCAAGAGCGGTGCGCGAGGTGTCGAAAAGCCGATCCACGTTCCCGAAGCCGCTCAGCGCGTAGGCGTGATACTGCGCGCCGGCCGGAATCGACTCCGGCTCCACATGGAAACGCGTGGGCTTGCGGTAGCTCTCCGTGGACCACCCGGGCCAAATATGCGAACGATCCCAGTTCTGGGGCAGCTGGTAGAGCCGCTCGCCCTCCGCGCCAAGGAAATCAAAAACCGCGCCCTTCGCCCGCGGCGACTTCGCCGAATCGGGCACCGCCAGCGCCACCGTGCTCACATCGCGCTGCACCGAGGTGGTGGCGTGCTCGAGGGTGTCGTCCTTGAGGGTGACGCCCGGGCCGCCTTCGCCCGGCACTGCCTGCAGATCCACGTGGCCGCGCCGCAAAATGGTGCGCGATGGGGCGGGCTTTGGTGCGGGAGCGCTAGGTGAAACGGAAGGTGTGGGCGCCGGCGCGGGCGGATTCGGCCCAGGATTCGGGCTAGGGTTCGGCGCAGGATTCGGACCCGGGTTCGGCCCGGGCTCAGGCTCCGGCGCCGGTTCAGGCTGCGGCCCGGGGGCCGGCTGGGTGCCGGTACCAATCGCGGGAGCCGCGGCGAGCCGCCCGGAATAGCTTTGCGGGGCGCTCAGATCCATGGTGCCAAAACGCACGTCCGCCGCCGCGCTCATATTCACTTCCGGATGCGGGTCAATGCTGAGCTTGAGATGGTAGCCCTCGCACCAGGAATCGCCCTGGGTCACGGTGGCCACACCGCGCGAATCCGTCACCATATTCACTTCGCAATCCGGGTACTTATCCTCCGCTTTCGCGTAGTAACCGCCGTGCACGTACGCGCGCACCTTCGGATCCGTGAAAGCAACCGAGGTGGTCACGTTTCCGGTAGCCGTCTTTTCCGTGCGCACCGTGTAATCGAAGGACGACGGCGTATATTCCCCGCCCGCCATAGCCGGCGCCGGGTCCTGCGAATGGGGCTCGGGCAGCTGAGTGGCGCTCTCCGAGGTGCTGGCCTCCGCATCGCCAAAGGTGTAGGAGACCGGGGCGGAAACCCAGCGGGCCCCGGTGGTGGCCTGAGCGCCGGGAGCCGAATTAGCTGCGCCGTCGGCCTTGGGCGCGTCGGCCGCGCCCTGCGTTCCCGGGGTGGCGGGCACGAAAACCGCCTGGAAATTCGAGGCGCCCGAGCCGATCATCTCCGCCCAGCGCGCCTTCCCCTTCTCCACCGGGACTTCGGCCAAGAAGTAACCATCCAGGAAGAACTGCACCTTCCCCGCCACCGTTTCCGAACCGGCATCGAAACGCAGCTCGGTGAGCTGGTCATCCGCATCATGCTCGCGGCCCTCATACGGGGCGAGGGAGAAACGGTAACCGGACGTATCCCCGGTGGGTGCGGCGTTGAACGCGGTAGCCAGATCGGGGCCCGCCTCCTTGGCCGGGCGGGTACCACCCACCTGCCACACAAACGGAATCTCCTGCGAGGCAATAATCTTGCCGTCCACCCCGCGCGCGATGGCGCGGTAGGTCAGGGTGTAGCGCCCCGGCTTGGTAAAAGCGGTCTCGTTATGGGTGTGGCTGCCGGGCACCAGGTAGGAGACCCGCCGCCCCGTCTCGTGGCTGGAGAACAGCGGGAGGTAGAGGTCCATATTGGTCATAAAGGCTTCCATGCGCCCCGGGCCGTCGAACTTGGTCAGCTCGAGGGCAAAGGTGCCGTTGCGGAATTGCTCCACCGGAATGCCGGCATCCGCACCGAAACCGGCCCAGATGGGGAAGGGACCGCTGGGCATACCCGGCGCGGAATACCAGCGCTCGGCCACCTTGCGCAGATGCCCGTAAGCCTCGTTATCCGGAGGTAGGAAAATGTACTGCTGCCCGCCCTGATTCGAGCCGGAGCGCGCGTAGCCGCGCCCCACCCAATTGACGGTCTTCTCCAGCGGATACAGCTCGTCATAGGCTTCGTTTTTCAGCACGAACGTACCGTTTTCCCAAAAAACCTTGGGGGCGTCAACATGCGCCGTCGTTGTGACAATCTTTCCGTCATCCGGGGCGGCCGCGGCGGCCGGAGCTATCCCGGCGGTGAGTGCGGCGGCGGCCAGGGCCGCGAGGAAGCGTCGTGCCATTCTGTCTCTTTCCGTTTCGGTGTGCGGCAGTCCGCGTGCGCGACAACCACATCACCCCTTATTGATAATCATTATTGTTATCAAATAGGCTAGGTGACGCAAGTACCGCAAGGAAAGGAAAGTCATGACAGCACTCACACGGCGTGCTGCGGCGGGGCTGGCGGGCGCCATGGCGGCGCTCCTGGCCGGGTGGGGAGCATTCCTTCCTGCCGCCCAGGCTGCACCGGCGCCGGCAGCGCCCGCGGGGGCGGGGGCCGGGCAGCCCACCGTTCTCACCTCCGGGCATATGGACCTCTTCAATATCGCCGCCGGAGCGGACGGCAGCATCTCCCTCAATCTCAAAGAGGATGCCACCGGCACCGGGGTGGAGCGCGCCCCTGAAGAAACCGTGGTCGGCGTGGTGGAGAAAACTTTTACTACCAAATCCGCAGTGGTTCCGCAGCTGGGTACACCCGGCTTTCTGCTCGACCAGGTGCAGCAGTACGGAATTGTATGGCCCGGCTGGGATTCCGGGGCGGCGCGCCAGCTGGGCGGCACCGCGGTACGTTTCGTGGTGGAGCAACTCGAAGGCCCCGGCAAGGTCTTCCTGTGGGAAACGAATTTCGCCACCCTCAATCCGATTTTGCGCGACGCTGCCGGCGCTCCGAGCTTCCAGATGGTGCCGGGCAGTGTGATCGCCCAGTCCGAACCCGCGCACCAGCACGCGAATTGGCTCTTCTCCGCGCCCGGCACCTACCGCATGACGGTGCGGGCCGAAGTGGATACCCCCGGCGGTACCCTCACCTCGTCCGCCCGCACGTACACCTGGGCGGTGGGCGACGCCGCGATTGCGGCCGCTCAGGGTCACGATAACGGTGGCCCCGGTAGCGGTTCCGATAGTGGGAACGACGGCGCCGCTGGCGCGCCGGGCGATTCATCTACTCCGGACGGCGGAACCGCACCGGAAGCTGGCGCCGGGGGAAGCGGTGCGGCTCCGAGTGGCACCCCGACCGGTGGAGTTAATGGTGCGAACGGTGGGAACAGTGCCAATGGCGCGAACGGCGCGGGCGGTGCGAACGGTGCCCCGGCACCGGGCGGCGGCGCTACGCAGGCACCCTCGGGCCAGGCGCCCGCGGCTCAAGCGCCCCAATCTCCGGCCGGCCAAGCAGCGCAAGCGCCCGCCGCGCCGGTCTGCATCCCCACCCCGGTGGAGCGTGCCGCGAGCGGCGGTGCCAGCGGCTCGCATACGATCCCGGCCAATACCCACGTGCATCCCAATTGGGTCTTCACCCAGCCGGGTACCTACACGGTGGGCCTGGCCTTGAACGCCACCGCGAAAGACGGCACCCGCCTATCAACCACCACCACCCTGACTTTCAACGTCGGGGGAAGTGGCACCGCCAATAGCGGCCATTACGACCTGGGCGCGGTGGTGGACGGCGGGCAGCTGCGCGCCGCCGTCAAGGACGATAATTCCGGGCAGTGGCTCGATCCGGCTTCCCTGAGCTTCGGCTTGGGGGAGGCCGCGGCCACCACCGCGCCGGCCGGCATCGATTTCGTGGCCGGCGCCGGCGAGCGCATCTACATGATTTCCTCCAGCCAGGTCTCCGGAGTGCCGTGGCTGGGTGCGAATACCCAGCATCCCAGCTTCCGCGAAGCGACCACCGGCGAGCTCACCCTGAGCGTCACCAGCGTTTCCGGGCCCGGCAAGATGGCCGTTTTCGAATCGGGGACCTTCGGACAGCTGGTGGGCCAGCAGTGGTTCGGTTCCAGCGGCGGTGGCACCGAAACGGTGTGGGAAGGCCGCACTGCCGATGGTCAGCCTTGCGAGCTATCGCCCGAGCAAATCGCCCAGCTGGAACGTGAAGGTAAGAAACTCGGGAATAACCTTGCCCATTCCGGTTCCGAGGTTATCGACCCCCTCGCGGTTACCCTGGCCCTCCTCTGCGTGGGTGGGGTGGTGCTCTACACCCGCAAGCGGGCCTAGCCTATGATGGTGGCAGCGTCCGCTTCGGCGCCTGTGGCGGCGGCCGGGCGCGGCACACCCAGTCAAGATACGAGTGAAAAGCGCGGGATACTTATGAAGATTTCAATTCTGGTGGGTAGTTTGCGGCGCGGTTCCTACGCGCGCAAAATTGCGAGCGAAGTGGCCGGCTATTTCCCCGAGGGTTACGAGGTGGAGATTGTGGAGATCGGTCACCTGCCGCTCTACAACTTCGATTACGACGACGCAGCTGTGACGGACGTACCCCTGCCCGAAAGCTACACCAGCTTCCGGGAAACCATTAAGGCCAGCGATGGCATCCTCTTCGTCACGCCGGAAAATAATCGCACCGTGCCGGCTTGCCTGAAGAACGCCGTGGACATCGGCTCCAAGCCCAATAGTGATGTGGCCTGGAAGAATAAGCCGGCCGGCATTATTAGCCATTCGGTGGGGCGCATGGGCGGCTACAGCTCGCAGAAGAACCTGCGCCTGGCCCTCTCCTACTTCGATATGCCCATGCCCGGGCAGCCCGAAGTGTTCCTGGGGCGCTCCCCGGAACTCTTTGATGAGTCCGGCAAGCTGAAGTCCGATACCGCGGACTTCGTGCGCGGCTATATTGATCGCTTCGTGGCCCTCGTCGAGAAGAAGTAACTCGCGCGAATCGCGTATGCACCCCCGAGTTGGCGTCTAGCCGGCTCGGGGGTGTTTTTCGTAGCCGGAATGCTGGTGGGGAAGGCGCGGCGTCGTCGTTATGACACACACCACTACGGCGAGCCTTAAGTCCTAGGCGCCCGCAATGCGACACTATATCTAGTGGTCGAAAT
>NZ_JASPCQ010000027.1:0-9833 GCF_030230305.1 Actinotignum sanguinis | reverse complement strand
AATCCCCGCCCAATGAGGGCGAAGGTGGGTTGCCCGCTGGCGTCATCGAGGAACACTTCACGCACCGGCCCGATTTCCGCCTCGGAGCGGTCATAAGCGGTGGCATCCAGGACGTCTTGGACGGTGCTGTTATCAGCCATATGCGCTGTGCCTTTCTGGTAGAAAATGTAGAAGCTACGTGAGTTTGCCGAAGCTAGCCGTGCACGGGTAGTGGTGACACACTTTCAGGTTACCGTGATGCAGGTCATATAGCTGGGTGTTTAGCTCACGGAATAACTCTGGCTCCTGGCTGTGCGGTACCCTCATCCATGATGCAGGACGGGAAGAAGGGAAACACATGGGGGATAACGCCGCATGGCCGGCGATCCGGCTGGGTGATCTGACTTTGGCCACGCCGGTGATGCTCGCGCCAATGGCCGGGGTGACCAACCCTCCTTTCCGCCAGCTGTGCCGTGAAGAAGCCGAGGCGGGAATCCGGTGCGCAACGGGCGCGGGAAATGTTCCCGAAGTCGCGCGTCCAGATACCAGCCACGCTGCGGGGGTGGATACCAACCACGCCGTGCGCCCGGATACGAACCAGGCCGAGACCACGGGGGAGGGGCAGGCCTCGGAATCTCATGCGTCCGGCTGCTACGCCCCGGCCGGACTGTGGGTATGCGAAATGATCACTTCCCGCGCGCTGCTGGAACGCACCCCGGAAACCATGACCATGATCCAGCCCGATCCGAGCGATCCGGTGCGTTCCATCCAGCTCTACGGGGTGGAACCCAAGGTGGTAGCCGCGGCGGTGCGGCTCCTCATTGATGAAAACCGCGCGGACCATATCGATATTAACTTCGGCTGTCCGGCCCCGAAAGTCACCCGTAAGGGTGGGGGTTCGGCACTTCCGTGGAAACTGGATTTGTATGAGGACCTGGTGCGCCAGGCCACCGAAGCAGCTAACCTCGCGAACCGCGGGCGCGATCACGCCGTGCCTATCACGGTGAAATTCCGGGTGGGGATTGACGCCGCCCATGAAACGTTCCGGGATGTGGCCCGTATCTCTGAAGACTACGGGGTCGCTGGGCTCACCTTGCACGCCCGCACCACCGCCCAGCACTACGCAGGCCACGCGAATTGGGATTATATTGCCGAGCTGGTGGAGTCCACGGATCTGCCCGTGTTCGGTAACGGTGATGTTTTCGACGCCGCAGATGCCGCCGCGCTGCGCGCCCATACCGGATGCGCCGGGGTGGCAGTCGGACGCGGCTGCCAGGGGCGCCCCTGGATTTTCTACGATTTGGCCGCACTCATGCACGGGGCCACGGTGCAGCGCCGCCCCTCCCTGCGGGAAGTTGCAGCGATTATTGAGCGCCACGCCCGCCTCTCGGTGGAGCATTTTGGGAGCGAAAATAAGGCGATGCGAGAACTGCGCAAGCACATCACCTGGTACCTCAAGGGTTTCGCGGTGGGCGGGGAAACGCGCCATGCGCTCGGCCTGGTCTCCACCCTGGAGGAACTGCACGAGCGCCTCCAGGGGCTGGACCTCGACCAGCCCTATCCGGCCGCCGCGGAAGGAAAACGCGGGCGCGCCGGAGGGGAGAAGCGCCCGCATCTGCCCGAAGGCTGGCTTGATTCGCGCGAATTAACCCCGGAACAAGCCGCCCGAATCCACGAAGCCGAACTCGATATTTCCGGCGGCTAAACCGGCCGCGGTGCGGTGACTGCGCGTACTACAGTGCGGTGACTGTGCCAGCCGCGGTACGGCGGCGCAATCGCCCGCTCTACCCGCCAGCACCGCACTGCTCGCAGGCTTGGTACTCTCTAGCTGTGACGGATTTATTTGGGGCGGCCGAAGTCTACGGGCCTGATGACCGCGAACGGTGGGTGCACGAACCACCCAAATCGCGTTCGCGTACCGATTTTGAACGTGACCGTGCGCGGGTGCTACATTCCTCGGCGCTGCGCCGCCTCGGCGCGAAAACCCAGGTGCTCGGGCCCGAATCGGATGATTTTGTGCGCACTCGCCTCACCCACTCCCTCGAAGTTGCTCAAATTGGGCGTTCTTTGGCGAAAAATTTCGGGTGTGATCCGGATATAGTGGAAACTGCGTGCCTGTGCCACGACCTCGGCCACCCGCCTTTCGGGCATAACGGGGAGCGGGCCCTCGCGGAAGTCGGCGCGGATATCGGCGGTTTTGAAGGCAATGCCCAGACTCTGCGTATCCTTACTCGCCTCGAGCCCAAACGCACCACCCGCACCGGGCGCCCGGCGGGCCTTAACCTCACCCGCGCCACCCTGGATGCCGTGATCAAATACCCCTGGGGTAATAACGAAGGTCCGGGCGGCACCCCGAAATTCAATTACTATCGTGATGACGCCGATGTTTTCGAGTGGATCCACGGCGCGCACGGGCACAACCGCTGCGTCGAAGCTCAAATCATGGATCTGGCTGATGATATCGCCTATAGCGTCCACGATGTTGAGGATGCGATCGCCCGCGGGTTCTTCGATCCTTCCTGCCTGACCGATCCGGGCGAACGCCAGAAAGTCGTGACCGATACCCTCGCCTGGTACGGCGAACCGAGCGCGGGCGAGCTTTCCGATGCCCTTGACCGCCTGCTGCGCGAGGAAGCTTGGCCGGTGCACTTCGGGGGTAATTACCGTGACTTTGCCCGCATGAAAGACCTTACCTCCGACCTCATCGGGCGTTTTGTTTCTGCCGTGTGCCAGGCCACCTGGGCGCAGTCCGGGCACGGCAAATTGGTGCGCTACAACGGTAACGTCGTCGTGCCGCCAGAAACTTTTGCCGAAATCACGGTCCTGAAAGGGATCGCGGTGGCTTATGTCATGGCCCCGCGCGAGCACGAACCGCATTACGTGGAACAGCGCGCCATTATTTTTGACCTCGTCGAGGCACTTCTGGATAATCCGGCCGAATTGGAGCCGCACCTGGCGGAACTGTGGGCGAGTAGCGATAAGGACGCGCGGCTGCGTTTGGTGATCGACCAGGTCGCTTCGCTCACCGATCTTTCCGCACGGCAGTGGCACGCGCACCTGTGCGGAATGCTGCGCCACTAGGCGTGCGGTGGCAGTCACGCGCGAGGTGAATTGTGGAAGCGCGCGGTCCGTACGTGCACGGCGCCGCGGCCTCGCTTAGACTAGGCGGCATGGCCGGGCTCATCAAAAGGGAAGACATCGATCGGGTGCGCGCCGCGGTGCGGATCGACGACGTCGCCTCTCAGTACGTGGCCCTGCGCCCCGGTGGAGTGGACTCGCTCAAAGGCCTGTGTCCCTTCCATGATGAGAAAACTCCATCGTTCCACGTGCGCCCGAATCTGGGGCGCTGGCACTGCTTTGGCTGCGGGGAAGGCGGAGACGTTTTCGCTTTCGTGCAGCGCGCTGAGAGTATTGACTTTGTCGAGGCGGTGGAGCTGCTGGCGCGCCGCGCCGGGATTGAGCTGCATTATGAGGGCGCGCGTGAGCGCAAGCCGGGGGAGCCTTCCAAGCGGCGGCTGATCGATGCCCACCGGGTTGCTGTGCAGTTCTATCGCGCTCAATTCGACAGCCCGGAGGCTGCCCCGGCCCGCACGTTGCTAGCTGAACGCGGCTTTGAGCGGGCGGCCATCGACCATTTTGACTGCGGTTACGCTCCCGACTCCTGGGACGCTCTCTATACGCACCTGCGCAGCCACGGTTTTTCCGACCGGGAAATCGAAACGGCGGGCCTGGCCACGCGCGGCAACCGCGGGCTTTACGACCGTTTCCGCGGGCGCCTTATGTGGCCAATCTTCTCCATTACTGGTGAACCCATCGGCTTCGGGGCGCGCCGCCTCGGGGCGGACGACCGGGGGCCAAAATACCTCAATACCCCCGAAACACCCATCTACAAAAAATCGCAGGTGCTTTACGGCCTCAACCTCGCGAAGAAAGAGATCGCGGCCTCGCGTTCCGTGGTGATCGTGGAGGGCTATACGGACGTCATGGCCGCGCACCTGGCAGGGGTCACGACGGCGGTGGCGACGTGCGGTACGGCTTTCGGGGCCGAGCACGTGAAAATTGTGCGGCGCTTGCTTGGCGACGGCGCCAACCCGGCCGCCGGCGTGGTGCTTTCCTCCGGGAAGGCCTACGGCGGGGAAGTTATTTTTACGTTCGACGGCGATAGCGCCGGCCAAAAAGCGGCTCTGCGTGCCTTCGGGGAGGATCAGGCGTTCGCCACCCAAACCTACGTGGCGATAGCGCCGGATAACCTGGATCCCTGCGATGTGCGGCTCCAGCGCGGCGATGAGGCACTGCGGGATGTCATCGCCGGGCGGCGGCCCCTCTTTGAGTTTGCGATTCGCTCCCTGATCGAGGATCTTCCGCTCACCACCGCGGAAGGGCGCAGTGCCGGGCTACGGGTGAGCGCCCCGATTGTGGCCGGGATTCGGGATCGGGTGCTGCGCGGGGAATACACCCGAAATCTGGCCGGCTGGCTCGGTATGGATGAGCATGTGGTGCGGCAAGCGGTGGCGGAGGCGGGGCGCCAGGGCCGGGCCCAGGCGCGCGCGGTGCTCGAGGCTGCTAGTGAACACACCGATAGCGCTCGCGGTGCAGATAGCCGCTACGGTGCAGATAGCCTGCACAGCGTGGAAAACCGCTACGGCGGATTATCAGACTATGCTGGCGGTGCGGTGCAGCCGGGGAATGCGGCGGCGTCGTACCAGGGAGCGCCGCAGCAGGGGAGCGCACCCGATGGCGGTGCGCACCGGGCGGCGACCTTGCCGCCGGTGCCTGAGCTGCGTGATCCTACCGAAAAAGTGGAGCGGGCCGCGCTGGAGATTTATCTTCAGCTTCCGGCTTTTGCGGCGCGGGCGGAGATGGATAATCTGCCCCCGCATACCTTTACCCATCCGGTGCACCACGCCATCCACACGGCGATTCGCGCGGCGGGGGGAACCCGGGTATTTGCGGAGCGTTTCGCGCAGTTGACCGGCGCGGGTATGGATGCGGAACACGCTGAACCACAGGCGAGTGCCGCCTACGTGGAGGCGGTGATCGCGGCCGGGGGGCCGGAACTGGCCGGGGTGATATCCCAGCTCGCGGCTGAACCGCTTCCCGAGACCGATGTGCAGCGCCTCCCGCACTATGTGTGGGGGATTGCTCTGGCGCTTATTCGGCTGGGCGTGCTGCGCCAAATTGAGGACGTGCGTTCCGCCCTCCAGCGCACCAACCCGGAGGATACCGCCTATCAGCAGCATTTCGCTCGTCTCATGGAACTCGAGGCGCAGCGCCGCACCTGTGAGGAACGGATGGAGCTGGGGTAGCTAACCCTAGCTACCCGGCTGAGTGTTCTCAGAATTCTTTGGCTCCTAGAGAACGCGAGATCTTTGCTGCGGTTTGCTTGACTTGGGGAACCAAGGCAATGACTTCGTCCATACTTTTCTCCAACGTTAAGGTAGTGATTGATAATGCGTGGTTAACGCGTCCAAGATGGTTCCTAATGGGGACGGCAACGCACCGAATCCCAGGCACGTTCTCCTCGTCGTCTATTGCGAATCCGCGCTCGCGAACTTTGTCTATTTCTTTTATCAGTTCGGCAGTTGTCGAAATAGTTCGGGGCGTATGTTTAGGGAGTTGCATATCGGCCACGTAACGAATGATTGCCTCATCCTCTTCCTCGGCGAGGAAACACTTACCGATTGAAGTCGAATGGAATGGAAGTCGATCCCCGATTCGTGATGGTATGCGGTACGGGGTATCAGTTTCTTGTATTGCAACATAAACGGCGTCTTTACCGTTCCTCGCCCCAATGTGTACTTGGCACCCGACTTCGCGTGCAAGTTGTCGAATATAGGGTTTTGTCTGTTGAGAGATGTCGATTCTTTCGAATGCTGTGGCGGCGAGCGACAAAGCGGCCGGTCCGGCGTAGTAGTTTCCGTCAGCACTTACCGCAATGAACTCGTACTTCACCAAGGTTTGGAGAAGCCGATGCACACTAGATTTTGCCAAGCCAGTAGCGTTAACGATGTCGGTAAAACGTGGATGTTGCAGTGCAGCTTGAAGAACAATAAGAGTTTTATCGGCTGCGCTCGGGCTCTGTTTGGTACTCAAGAGAAGAACCTTCTTCTAGATTAATACGGACCACCAGTTCCATTTTATGGAACTTAATTGTAGATGGTTGGCTGTTGATTGTGCGCGTTTTCTTACGGTTCCTAGAGGAACGAAACTACGATTCAAAAACTTTGAGGGCGGAGTGAGTCAGCCCTTTTCTATTTTAACGTCAAAGTATTATTCTCTGTCAGTTAAGGTGAAGTTGCAATTCGTAAATGTGAAGTGTGTCATATCTAAATGCTTAACCCGCGTATTTGCACAGTTTTACGTACTGGACGCGAATATAGGCTGCGAAAGGTCCTAGGATAGTTCCCCAAATGGGACTAGGGTTCATGACGTGGAACTTCCACGGTGGGTAACTAAAACAAAGGAGTTTACTCGTGAGTAAGATTACCGGCGTAAAAACGTACGATTTTCGATTCCCCACATCTAACACGCTCTCCGGCTCGGACGCGATGAATCCCGATCCTGACTACTCGTCAGCGTATGTAGAAATTTCTACTGACGCTGATGATGGAATTTTTGGTGTCGGGTTTGTGTTCACCATCGGTCGTGGAAATGATGTTGTTTGCGCGGCAATGAACTCAATGTCTCACACACTTGTTGGGCGCAATGTTGAGGAGCTGCTCGACAATATGCGGCTCGCGTGGGATCTGCTCGTAGGCGACTCCCAGCTGCGGTGGCTTGGTCCGGAAAAGGGTGTGGAGCATATGGCCATTGGCGCATTGCTCTCAGCGCTTTGGGATATTAAAGCTAAGCGTGCTGGAAAGCCTTTGTGGCGCCTGCTGGGCGAGATGGAACCCGAGGAATTGGTTGCAACCCTCGACTTCCGTTATCTCTCTGATGCGCTTCGCCCTGAAGAGGCTATCGAATTCCTGAAAGATGGTCAGCGTGGTAAGCAAGAAAGAATTGCCAATCTTCTTGAAAATGGCTATCCCGGGTATTCCACTGCCGCGGGTTGGCTAGGATACTCCGATGAAAAGATGGTCTCGCTGTGTAAGGAAGAGACCCAAGAAAAGGGCTTCAAGCTTATTAAGCTGAAGGTGGGGCGCCGCGTCGAGGATGATATTCGGCGTCTTGGGTTGGCTCGTGAAGCTATTGGTCCTGACGTGAAGTTGGCTGTTGATGCTAACCAGGTGTGGGACGTTCCTGACGCGATTTCTTGGATTAATGAATTCCATGATTTCGATTTGGCTTGGGTGGAAGAGCCGACTTCGCCGGATGATGTGGTCGGACACGCCACTATCGCACGCGCTATTAATCCGATTCCTGTAGCGACTGGTGAACATATGCAGAACAGGATTATGTTCAAGCAGTATCTCCAAATGAACGCGTTTGGAATCATGCAGGTTGACGCGACCCGTGTCGCTGGTCCGCAGGAACTGGTCATTGAATACCTGCTTGCCAAGAAATTTAATAAGCCTGTTTGCCCGCACGCTGGCGGTGTCGGCTTATGTGAAGCTGTGGCGCATTTTGCAATGTTTGATTATGTTGCTGTTTCGGGAACTATGGAGAACCGATTGATTGAGTATGTCGATAACCAACATGAGCACTTTGTTCACCCGACGGTCATTAAGAATGGTAACTACATGCCGCAAACGGCTCCCGGCAACGGTGCTGAGATGACTCAGGAAACCGCTGAAAAGTACCTCTACCGAGGTTAGTTTTCCCGGGAAAACAAGTTCCACTGCCGCACGCGGACTAAATAAATAGCTGTCGCTACTTGCTATTGGTTAATCCATTTGGATTACCCGCGTGCGGCAGTGTGAATGCCGCACTCGTCAGAAAAAGGAAATATAGATGAATGCTTTATTTGTAGGTGTGAGTCAGTTACAAAGCTCAATACCCGACGGATTACTACCTTTCGCTCGAGATATCCCGGAAGTAAGCCTTAACCCGGCGGCGCTTCTCATCAGTATTGTAACTGGTGTTGCCATCCTCATTATTTTGGTTAGCTGGGCGAAAGTTCACCCCTTCCTGGCAATTATGCTCGCGGCCCTGATTACCGGAATTGGTTCTGGGTTCGGACTAATGAACACGGTCCACGCTTTCCTTGACGGCTTTGGGGACACGACTAAAAGTGTCGGTATCTTAGTTGGTATCGGTGCAATGCTGGGTGCGGTTTTGATGGTAACGGGAGCGACCGGCGTTTTGGTTGATGTTCTGATTTCGAAGTCTTCTCGTAAGATGCTCCCTTGGACTATGGCTCTCATTGGGTCTCTTATTGGGTTGCCTCTATTCTTCGATGTTGGACTAATTATTATGGCTCCGGTAATCATCATGGTTACGCGGAAATCTAAGATGCCACTCATGATGATTGCGATGCCCGCTTTGGCAGGTCTTTGCGCAATGCAGGCACTCGTTCCTCCACACCCCGGGCCCACCGCTGCTCTCCAAACCTTTGAGAATGGTTCCATGGGCATCACGATGGGTATGGGCATTGTCCTTGCTATTCCTCTCGTTATTATCTGTGGACCGCTGTTTGCGAAGTACTCAACGCGTATCGTGCCGCGCGGCGCACCGGATACTTTTGCGATGGGGGATAAAGCGGATGGTGACGAAGGGCGTCGTAAGCCTTCCTTCGGGCTGTCTTTGCTTTGCGTCACTATGCCGGCCATTCTTCTCTTGATCACTTCAATTATCATGATGGTCCGCCCTGACCTTCACGATTCCAAGGAAATGGGCGCCCAGATTTTGCAGTTCATCGGCAACCCAGAGATTGCCCTGCTGATTTCTCTAGTATTTGCATCTCTCACGCTTTTCGTTACGACAAGATACCCTTGGGAAAAGCTCAACGATGAAGCTGGAAAATCGTTGCGGCCCATCGCTGGAATTGTGTTTATTCTCGGTGCTGGTGGCGGTTTCAAGAACCTTCTGATTGATACCGGCATCGGAGACATGATCACTAAGTTTGTGGAGAACACAAATATCTCGATCATCTTGATTGCTTGGGTTATTGCGGTGTTTGTGCGTGTGGCCACAGGGTCTTCAACGGTTTCGGCGATTACTACGGCAGGCATTCTGGAGCCGACTGCCACAGCACTCGCCTATGATCCAATCCAAACAGGTCTTCTCGTTCTTGCAATTGGTGCGGGGTCGTTTATTTTCTCCTTCGTAAACGATGCGGGCCTTTGGTTGGTAAAGGAGTACTTCGGATTTACTCTTCCTGAGATGTTCAAGACCTGGACGGTAATGACATGTCTGATCTCCATCGTTGGGCTAGTTCTGGTTTGGGGTCTTGGACTCTTCCTGTTGTAACATACAGTTGAAGATCTAAATTAGTCCTAACGTATCGGGGCTATCGCTGGCCGGCGTGTTCAAAAAATCAGCGCGCCGGTCAGCTATGTTTCCTACGGAAACTTATTGTCTTCTAGTGTTTTGCGTTGGTATGGAATCACATTCCTCCTGTTATCGTTCGAAGTAAGTCGCAATGGTGCGTGAAACATGGAAAATGGGTAGCTGTTATTGCCTAGACCTGAAAGGGGTTGGAATGTTTTCTGGTGTGTATTGCCCGTCGGTCACGTTGATCGATGATTCGGGTGCGATTGATTATCCGGCGATGGCTGCCCATATTGATCGTCTTGCCGAGTCCGGGCTCAACGGGGTGCTTTTCTTCGGTTCGATCGGGGAGTTTTTCTCCTTTGCCACCGAGGAGAAGGCCGAGTTCTTGAAGTTTGCGGTCAGGCAGGCCGCGGGGCGCTTCCAGGTGTTGGCCGGGGTGAGTGCGGCCCGGCTGGGTGAGGTGCTGGAGAATATCGCCG
>NZ_JASPCQ010000026.1:0-11480 GCF_030230305.1 Actinotignum sanguinis | reverse complement strand
CGAGTTATCCCTGCACTACCCAGACCGGTTCCCAACCAACTAAACAAAACCATTTACACAAAAAACTTGACAAGCTCGTCGAAGTCGCTGAGGAAGAATTGCCAATTATTGTCGAGTTAAAGCGGAGTGACGGAAAGGGACACTCGGCGACTTCTCAATTAACCGAGGGTAATATAATTGACCAAGTAAACGGGTACAGAAAAGGAATTTTTAGTAATCTACCGCCCGCCTTGCAGCATCGCTACACTTACAAAGACATCAAAGCCTTGGTTATTCTGCCGAAAAAGGTTTTGGCTTCTAATTCTGGCCCTGCGGGATTTACAAAAGAGGATTTTGAGGAATTCGAGGCTAAAAAGATACACTTGCGGACATATGAGGCTCTATTGCGCGATGCAAGACGAAGCTATCGAGACTTTTTCGAAGCGAAGCATATGGGTGATAGTTTGCCTTATTTCGAATTTGATTCAAGTGAAGAGTAATTGGTCCAGTTGGATGTACCACGTGTCAATCATCCGTTCAATCTTTCCCTCAACAACACGTATCTTGAGTCCTGTAGGAGGTGCGTAACTATGCGAATCGGATTCTCAGTTTCGTTTGATATCTCGCCGCGATCAAAATGCCCCAGCAATCGTGGCTGCGAACCGGAAACCGTACAAGCTGAGACCGGCTTGGTTGACATAGTGAGGCGAGAAGACGCACGATCTACTCCGTTCCTCAAGTCAGTGTTTGATGATTTTGCTAAGCGACTTGAATCCAAAAGAATAGTTAGAATTTCCGAAGAGCGCTGGCCGATAGGTATTTCGCTGTGGCTGATAATTGAACTGCTTATTGGAGGAATTGGAATTGAAGGCATAGCTCGTGCCGACGATATTTCTCAGGTCATGTATGTCTCTGGCGGAGCGAGTATCACAATCCTATTAGTTCTCGTTCTATTACCTATTTACTGCCGTCAAGTGACGATTTCGAAGTGTCGGAGCGCAGCTTACCGCGAGCTTGGCCAATTGTTTTGCGACCGTGCCGTTTCCCCTGATTTGCAGGTACTGTCATTGATGGGTGATAGCGTACATAGTTTAGAGACAGATCTGTCACGAACTTTCAAGAATCCCACATGGCGTGCGCCCGGATTCCTATTGGTTTTGGCGGGAGCGGTTTTCACTGCTCTATTCACCGCAGTGTTTGAGTTAGGTTCAAATGGGAGGATCCTGTCGGACGATCCCTTGCTTAACCTCTATCAGCTTGCTGGGGCAATCACGGTTATCTACCTGTGCTTCTACTACGCACCCAAAACGGTGCTAGGTCGCCCAGATTTAAAAGTGGCACTTTTTGAAAGCGCGTTACGAGACCTGCAAATAGAACAGGAACTCAAGCCGGCTGCCTAGAAAGGGTGCATGAAGAACCACGGTAAGAGGTTTGAACCACAACATCTCATGTCCCGCTTACTCCCCGAAACAAACATTCCCATCAGTTATTTAGATAGGGATATCTGCTCACTGGCCACGCTCGTTGCCTTCGGCTTCTTCTTGCCAGGCATCGCGACTGCGGCCGCTCGCGTGGCCGGGTTGCCTGGGCAGGCGGCCTGGACGCTCAATTCGCCGGTGAGTGCGCCTTCGCCGGTAGCATCGCCGAAAGTAATGCCGGCTGCTGCGGCTTTTTCTCGCATCTGCGCGATACGCTGCTTCATCGCCTCAATACCTAAGACCGGCGCGGCTGGCTCGGCCGCCGCCTCGTTCTCCACACCAGCCCCCGGCATACCAACCCTCGAGGTGGTCGCGGCCGCTCTAGTGGTGGCCGCTGGTGTCTTCTCCGATGCCGCCACGTCAGGCTTGGCGTCGAGCGCGGCGGTGAGCTTGTCTACTTGCTCCTGCGTGAGCGAGTTCGTGTCTGATCCGTCGATGATGTCGGGTGTGATGCCGTGGTCTTCCAGGAAAGAGGCAACACGTGCATGAGCCTGTGCAGCGAGCGGGTCGGCTCCGGCATATTTCTTTGCTAGGCCATACATTCTTGCGATGTCCATGGAGCTAGCCGAGTCCCACCACCGCTCGTTGTTTGCTTGAGCAAGGAAAGGCCGAGCAACTCCCAATTGCGCGGTGAAAGCCTGCTGTGCAGCGGCGGCGCGCTGCGCCGAGCGCTGCAAATGCGCTGCATACTCCGTCTGTACGCGGGCGACAATCATTGACGCCGCCTTTACTAAGGCCGCAAGGGACTCGACGGTCTCGTCCATAACATCTTCGGTCTGCTCGTTCATGGTGTCTTCTCCTTCTTTGATCTGAATAGATTTGCTTGGTGGTTAGTTGTTCCAGGCATCCCGCACCCCACCAAGCGCAGCACTGCTACTAGGTGTGGCGTTCGAGCCGTAGCGGGCAATAGACTCCTCCACCAGCTCTTGATTTTCTCCCTCGAACCAGGGCAATAGCCGGATGAGGGTGGGGCGGGATTTTGAGGCGAAAAGCCAGGCCCGCCACGCTGGTAGCGCCGCTAGCTCGGCTTCGCTGGCTATCGGCACTTCGAGTGAGTTTTGGGAGATGGAGGTCGATCGCACGCCCTTCGACATTGAGGTCGAGCGTTGGGAGGTGCGGTAGGTGCCGATGAGTTTCGAGATTTTCGCGAGGATCTCGGTCTCTTTCACCCCACCCGCATAAAGCACGTTATTCGCGGCCGACCAGAGCATGTTCATTCCCGCTTCACCCCACACGCTCACGCCTTGCGACCAGGACTGCAAAATCGTGTGGAGGCAGATACCTTTCGACCCGAAATGCGAGTAAAGCCGCGGAAGCTCGCGCCAAGGACAGACGTTCGCTGCCTCATCGAGCACGACCATCATGGGCGTTGCAAGCCGTCCACCGTGCTGGGCTTGGGCGTAGTTTTCAGCCGCTAAACACGTTACGGCCGTCAGCGCCGCAACGAGAGGCGCGATTGCTGCGCCGTCAACGGACATCGAATAAAGCGCTTCGCGGGTTTGCACGAACATGGCGGGGTTGAATTCTGCCCCACCCCCGTCCCACCAGGTGCGCGTCTCGGGGTCGCCCACCCATTCCAAACCACTACGCGCATGTGCCCACATACCACCCTTAGTCACGCTGGGGAGGTCCATTTGCGCCCGCAAAAGCGCCGCTAACTCGCCCATCCCGTGGTTACGCAGAATATCTATCGGTGTTTCATCCAGGGTGGATTGCACCCACGCATACACGTCGGCCATGGAGCGGTGCTCGAGCGCGGCCGCGGCTAGCAGGCAGGCGCGGATTTGTTCTCCGCCGCCATCCCAAAAGCCGTCATATGCTTTAGTCGCAGTGCCAGCCCGGGCTGCATCCCCTAATATTTTTGCTAGGTGGGTGGCTCTAGAGAAGAGGCTCCCGCCATAAGCAGGACTGGTGAGGTAGGTGAGGGGATTCCACCACATCGTGCCGGGCCGGCCGAGGATGTTGCAGGGGTCAAACACCCACACTTTCTCGCCTAGTGTTTCTCGGGCGTAGCGGGTGGCGTCGACGAGGTCGCGTTTATTCGAAGTGGCTAGCACGCATCCCGGTGCTTCCAGCAACAAGGGAATGGCGTAGCCGGCTGTTTTACCGCCACGCGGCCCGGAGAGCATGAGCGAGACACTCTCAAAGTCGCCATAGAGTAGTTCGCCGGTGTCTACCGCCCGCCCGAGCCGATACCCTACGGGGTTATCTCCGCTGATGCCCAGGCGCTGGGCTTTCTCAGCAACCACGCCGCGTTGGAGAGCTTGGCGAGCAGAGCGCCCGCCGGTCAATCTGGCTTTGTTGTCTCCTCGCACCCGCCGCCCCCGCACTTTCAACACGCGCCAGGAAACTAGGCCGGCAATGCTCATGACGATTGCGGAGAAAATCCCGGCGATCACCCACGTTACGCTGGTGAGATGAATCTTGCCTGTTGCGAGGTAGATGACGAGGACAAGCGGGTTAAACGGCACCGCTTCGCCGGTAATAATGCCGGCTAGGAAAAGGGATAAACATAGGCACGCGCCGACGCCAATAGCAGCCAACGTGGCGATGAGCGTGCCGGTATCCCCGGTTGTGCCGGGCTTATTATTCATGCCACCTCCACGAAGTATCAGACAGGTCACGCTCACAGGGCGTGAGCACACATTCGGCCGGAATACCGGGCTGCCGGCCGACCTTGATCAAGAACCGCCCCCGCCCTACCGGGGCAGACAAGCGCCCGGTGTCGGGGTCAAGACTGCCCGGGTCTTGCCAGCTGGTGAGCACGTCTTCCTCCGCGGAATTCAGGCGCACCGCACCGCGCAGCAAACCCATTTCCCGCTCAGGCAGCCCGCCAAGTAAGCACACGCCGGCGCGCTCAACGAACCCGCGTGCCTTGGCCCGGGCTTGCTCGGAAGCTAGTGCTTCGAGGTCGCTCATGGTGTGGGTGATCATGGCCTGGCCCACCGCCCATTGGCGGTTGAGGCGTGTGAGGGCGTCGACGGAGTCAACCATGCCCTCGCCCGCGCGCAACACTCGCCAGAGTTCGTCCATGACCACGAAAAAGAGGCGACGCTCAGCAAGGCCACTGTCGGCGAGCATGTTCGCCGTTGTGATATTCCCGAATCCATACGACCAGCACGCCAAGAGCACTGCGGCCTGCAATGCTTCATCCGCCCCTGATACTGCGCTGACGTCGAAGACGACGGAGCGGTCCATGCGCATCGGCGTGGTTGTGGGGGCTGCGAATATTTGCCCAAAACGGCCCCCGAGTAGTGCCATGAGTGATGCCTCGAGAGCTTCGGTGACTTGCAAATAGCGGTCGATGGAGCCGCGGTCGAGTGCTGCGAGCCGTACGTCGTCGGGTGCTGCACGAACAATAGCGAGGATGTCGCTAATGATGGGGACGGTGGTGGGGTTGTGGGTATCCCATACCCGAAGCGCACGGTCGATGATGGTACGCTCCCGGTCGGTAATGCGGCCGCCTCGCACCAGCTCAACAAGAGAGGAAAGCATGGTGAGTTGGCGCGCATGAGCACTATTCAATAGATCGAGCCGGGCTTGCCCGGAGAGTTGGCTGGCGGCTGCGGGCGTGTTTCCGGTGTCTAGCGGATTCAGGCTAACCCCGCCGCGGCCGATAGTGATGCACTGGCCTCCCATAGCCTCGACGAGGTCAACGTAATCGGGTTTGAGGTCGCCGAGCACCATTGTGGAAACACCGAAACCGGCCAGACCCAAACTAATGTGCCGCACTGCCGAAGACTTGCCTAGGCCGGGTAGGCCGAGGACGAACATCGAGGGGTTGGAGATCATGCCCGCCCGAAACCAACTAATTGGGTCGAAACAGACGGGGGAGAGGCTGCCGCCTTTCTCGCACTGCCCGAACGGCACCCCAATAAGCGGGGCTGGCGCGCCACTAGCAAACGGCCACAGGCCACATACCTGCACCGAGGTGCCGCGCCATTGCGGGAGTGCGGGAACATAGGATTGGCGGCCGCCGCCGCGTCCGGTAAACCCACGCGAACCAGGCCCCCGCCCGTTCATTGTGGCCGTGGTATTGCTTTGGCTGGTCATAGTGCCTCCCGAACACTCTCACTAATCACCGAGTAACGCCCTGGCATAATCCCGAGGGGTAGTGAGATGGCGAAGGCGGAGTCTTGCCCGCCATAGCATTTCCGGATCCGAATCCGCGCGCTAGATGCTAGCGAGCCGACCGCGTCGGCCATGTCTTTCACATCCCCAGCGCCACTCGTTGTGGTTGCGGTGATGACCATCCCGAAATTCTCTAGGCCCGCTCCGGCCGCTTCCTCGGCCGCGGAGGCTACCGCGTGGGCGAGGGCGACTTCGTCGCGTGCCCGCACATTTGCCGACGAAGACACCCGCACGGAAGCGGCGTTTTTGTCTTTCTCCACGATCTCGCCCGCGCGCCCGGCCTCGATAGGCCGATAAAGCAACGCGACGCGTTTGCGGGCAATACGAGGAGACGGCGCGAGCAGCGAAGCCAAAATGTTTGATTGGACGATTCCGCGTGGGGCTGCGCTCATAACCCACGACACCGACACCGCGTTGTCGTGGATGAGGTTGTCCCAGTTAGCTTGCGTAGCACTCGGCCCAACCTCATTCCACCCCAAGGTAACTGCCTCGCTGCTGGCTAGTGCGTCGTCGAAAATCTCTTGTGCATCCGGGTCATACGCAAGGCGCACCACCCGCCCCACACCCGCGGAATCTAAAGGACGCACAAAGCCCGCACCCGTCCCAGTCAATGCCTGAGACAATGACGGTAGACGAGTCGCCAGTTCCTGACCGGCCGCCGCCAAATCGAGTGTTTTCCCGCTACCTTTACCCAAATGGTTTTCGAAGGTGAGGGTCACGTAGGCGCGCAGCGACGCGGACCCGTAGGGGTATAACTGGCTCACTTCGCTGAGCATCTGTTCGGCCAAGTTGGGGATGTTTTCTTGCTTGTTTGCGGTGATTTCACGCTGAAGGCGCGAGCCGGTATCGGGTGCGGATTCCACGACGACGCTCGCACCGATAAGGCCTGGTTCTTCGCCCAGGCGCGCTAAAAACTGCCCCCAGCGCGCCACCCACGTGTCGATCTGGTCTTGAGTGACCAGGGATGCTCCTTCACTTTCGCAGGCGAAGACGACAGCGAAGGTGCCCGTTTTTCCGGTGGTGATGACGGCGAAGTCACGCCCGAACCCATCCACAAAATCAGCCACCCTTGTAGGTGCGAGAATACCGGGGAGCATGAAAGGTCCACCTGTTACCCCGAGTGGGCCGGAGCGGTAGAGATTCTCACCGCGGCTGCGCGAGCGCCAAAATCGCATTCTTTCTCCAATCTTCCCCGCGAGTGACACCCCATGCATGTCTTTGCGGGCAAACAACAAACCAAGCGAGCCGCAGATGCTCCCGAGTACCAACGCGGGGATGATTCCGGCAATAATCTGCACAAGAACCATCAAGATCAGGAGGGCGAAGACGCCGACCGTCAGCGCCCCGGAAAGCCGCCCAATACCCGGGGCCTGAGGCTTACGCCAGTGGCCGTATGTGCGCGGTGTGCTCATGCTTGCTCCTCACTCTCATCGGCACCACTCGCCAGGTTCGCGGTGAAAGCTCCGGTCTGGCGGGCCTTATCAAACGCGCCGCGCCCGGGCTGCTTTGTGGGTAGGGCGAAAGGTGAGGCCGGCTTGGATGGGGGTGTGTGGGCCGCGCCACTAGCCTGACCACCCGCCGCCGCCGGCGACGTGGGCGGGAGCGTGGGTGTCTGCGCCTGCTTCTTCGCCGCCCGCGCACGCCGCGATGTTTTCTTCGCGCTGCCTGTATTAGCGGGTGCGCTGGTAGCGCCACTAGCCGCGCCGCTCCTACTCGCCGGGCCGCTCCTTCTTGTCCCGGTGGTTCCGGTGGTTGCTGCGCCGGTCGCACCCACACCACCACTACCACTCGCCGTGCTACTGGCACTTGTTTTTGTGGCGCGGGCAGCCCGGACTTTCGAGACCCCACCCCGAGCCGCGGCGACCCCGCCACGCGCAACCTTAATCGCACCAGACGCCACCAAAGACCCGGCTGCGCCTCCCAGGCCGGCCGCTATCCCACTCATCCCAGCGCCGCTCGACATGGAGGCGGTTGCGGGGACTACGAAACGCATGAGTGCGGGCATAGCAAACCCCGCCAAGCAAAGCACACCCACACCAACCAAAATCGTGGTGACGGAGCTCGTCAGCGAGCTGTCATCCCCGATGGCTGCTTTCATCTGCTCCAGGACACACTTCTGGTACTCCTCGAGCTTGGATGCGTCGAAGGTCCCGCAGGCTTCCTCAACCCGCGCGGTCATCGTCGGCGGACTACCCGACGAAATCAGCCGCATCCCTATCGAGAGGATGATGGCGAAAGCCGGCTTATATAAGAGGAACGCGATAATCCAGGTTTTTGTTTTCTCAAACCACTGCCGGCCCAACGGCGTGTTAGTGGCCGCTGCCGACAGAGGCAAAATCCCGATCAACAACACCAGGAAAGAATCCCGACACAACAGCAAAATCAATGCTAGGAGGGTGCCGAGTAGCATCGCCGCGAGCAGGAAAATTGTGAGGATTGCGAGGTTCGTGCCCTCATCAATCATCACGTTGATAGCGGCCTGGACGCTTTCCATCGACCCGGAAGAGCTGAGTAGCCAGGAGGAGAAGAGGGAAGATGCTTCCATGAGGAGCTGGACGACGGTCACGCCCGCACCCGAAACAATGACGAGCTGGATGACTGATTGGAGCATGTCGCGTAGGGGTTCGCCGCGTCGATGCCAAGCCATCGACCCCGCACCCACCAACACACCCAGCAACATAAAAAGCCCGGTTGCGTAGGAAAGCGAGTCGTGGATCCAGGTGATCGCCTCCGTATCCTGCAAGTTCAGGCGCGGATTGGAGGATACGAAGCCTACGAGGAACTCCAGGAGCCACATTGAGGCGCTAGCCATTGCTTCAGCGAGCAACTCGATGACCGAACCGACGAGCGTCGAAAACCCTTTGCCGACCCAGGCGAGCGGGTTCAAAATACTCCAACCACACACATCCGTCACACACACCGTCGATGTCGGGCCGCCGGGCACCCAAGCCGGTGCGGGAGTCAGGAACTCCGCAAAAGCTATCGTGTCCATAGCACCCATCCCGTAGACAAGGGCCGATCAACGACGCTCAAGACCGTGGACATGTCCGCCACCGGTGCTACCCGCCACATCTGTGTTTTCTTGTCGTAGGTGAGGTCGAGGCTGCGCCCAAACACTACGCCAGGCTGTGCGTCCAGCATGAACGCCACCCCGACACTCGCCTTGTCTAGGTCGTAGTCGAAGACCTGAAAACCAACAAGACGCGGCGCGGGAAGCACCCGCCCGGCTAGCTCACCCGCCGCCTCCAACAGCACCTTTTTGTCTGGGCCGTCAGCCAAGAGTTCGTCGAGAACCGTTTGTGCGTTTGGGCCACCAACAGACGACAGCGACACGTAGTTGAGTGCGGCGAGGAGCGCACCTTTAGGCGTATTCGTATAGCCACGAGCCACAGGGGTCTGCTCGCACGGACCCGCGCCCGGAAGCGTGGCTAGCCGCACCCCGAGCGGCCCGTCCTGCCAGACCGGCGTGAAATTCCGGTCTGGTAGCGCCATGTCACTAAAATCCAGACCACACCCAGGCACCGCCGACGCCTGCGGCGCGGGAGCCGCGGTGGCAGGAACGGAGGGGACCGGCCCGGGCGCAGACTCACTGCTCGGCGTCGCGGGTGCGATGAGCGCCCACACCACCGCCACCACGCCAGCAACTACGAGTAGGCCGCCTATCGCTAGTCCTACACCCAGGCCCCGGCCTGGCTTATTGTCTTTACTCATGCCTGTCCCCTCCAATCTTTTCCTTGTCTCGGCTTCGTGGGTGCTTATAGGGTGATGAACGCGCCGATAAGCGAGGTGGCTGAACCAATCAACACGAGCGCCGCCAAGACCCACAACAGCCCCTTGGCTTCCTCAAGGCCCTCACCATGCCTTGCGTTGATGGCGAGCTTGCCCGCAACAATAAAGATTCCGAGCAAACACAAAACGCCTGCACCCCAGGCCACATACCCGAGAATCTGCGTGATTTTCTCCGTTCCCGGGGGCTGGGTCGGTGTCACCTCAATAAGCGGTAAAAGCGCCGCGTGAAGGTAGGCTTCCAGGGCCGATAGTTGTGTAAACATGTTTTCTCCTTTAGATACCTAGGGACACCCCACCAGCGGCGGGGATACTGTCAATAAAAACTTCTGGTTCTTCGCCCGCGCTTGCCAGGGAGCGCAGTTCTTGGATGGCCTTATGTGCGGCGAGCTGCGGGTCTTCTCGCCCGAGCCTTATCGCCTGGCTGTAAGGGAGTCGCCAGGAGGCCGGAAACACGGACTCCGTCAAAGCCCGCTGGCGGGCTAGCTCACGCGGCAAGCGCCCGGGCTGATCAGCAACAAGCACAAGCCCGACACATTCGACGCCGCTCACGCGGCCACCAAATACCGCCGCGGCGCACTCACGCGCAGCATTCATGCTGGTAGCGGTGGTGCGGGCAACCACCACACACCGCGCCGCCTGCGGGGCCGAGACCGGCCACGCACGCCCGAAGTCAACCAACCCGCACAACGCAGCCATGGTGGTCGTGCCCACGCCACCACTCGCACCCACCGCAAACACCGCCGTGCTCGGATCCGTCCATACACACGGCAGGAAAGTGCCTTCGCCTGGCAGGTCAGGGAGCTGGCCCCAGGGCAAGGCAAGCCCGGCCCGCGCGGGTTGTTTCGTTTTGTGTTTACGCACCAGCGCCCACCTCCTGGGAAAACTCATTGGTCGTGTGCGTGCAAAGCCCCCTAGTTAGTAGCACCGCAAAAAAGAGCAGTGCATCAAGAAAAGGAGGATGCTCATGAGTCAGGAAAAAATGGGATGGCCACGCGTGGTCGAAACCACCATCGAAACGATCTACGCCGTCACTAGCGACCGGCTCCCGCCCTTCGTTCAGGAAGCCACCTGGTATACGAGCCTGGACGAAGCCCGAGCCGCAGCAAGAAAGAAAGCCGGCATCGTATGGACGACCAGCCTGGTCACTACCTCTTCTATCAGCGAATGGGAGATTCACGAAACCACCCCCGATACGGGAGAATCTGAGGAGAGTTGAGAAGGACACCCTTCCACAATGATCTTCAACCGGAACTCTTCCTTCTCCGTGAACGAGCGGCGCCCACGCGCGAACCCTAGTAAAAAAGAACCTTCCGCACCTTCCCGGCGTGACCCGTTAATAAGCCCCATCCACGCCCCGATAGCGTTTTTGCTAATCCCCAAACGCGCCAACTCGCGGTCTTCCCGAGCGTGCGTCGTCCGAGTGTGAAAACCCCACTGTGCGGAAAGCTCAAGCATCCGCCGCATTCCATGCCAGGCGACACCCTGGTCAACACCGCGTGCCACCAGCTCGCCGACCAAGAACTGTGCGCCCGCACTCCATCCCGCCGCGTCCTCAAGCAAAACCCGAGAATCCCCATGCTCGTAATCTGCCCCACCCGAAGCACTCCCACCTGCCTGTTCCTCGAAACTGGTGCCCTGGTAGTCCACCGGCTCGGCCGGCATATCGGCTTCCAAGAATTGCCGTACCGCCCGGCTGATCGCGTACGCCCACCGAAAACGCGCACCCACCACCTCACGCGTACGCGTACGCATAACCTCCCACACCCGCGAGATGAGATCCCCTACCACTTCATCGAAACCAAGCCACGGGTACTGCCTAACAAGAACCGCCAGCCGAGAGCGCGCCCGTACCCTAATCGCCATCGAAAGGCGCTCCACAACAGCCTCATCACCCCAACCACACCCATCCAAATACTTCAAAACCATGGCCAAGCCGTCATTCGTAAGCGGATCCGCCACCTTGACATGCGCGGGCGTGGTAGGCGCGTGGTCAGTGCCAGCAGTGCCAGCAGTGCCAGCAGTGCCCGCAGTGCCAGCAGTGCCAGCAGTGCCAGCAGTGCCAGCAGTGCCAGCAGTGCCAGCAGTGCCAGCAGTGCCAGCAGT
>NZ_JASPCQ010000025.1:0-18213 GCF_030230305.1 Actinotignum sanguinis | reverse complement strand
GCGCTGATGGTACTGCACTCGGTGGGGTGTGGGAGAGTAGGTTGCTGCCGCCATGTTTCTTATTGTGTGTGGGGTGTTACTCGGTTGGGTAACACCCCACACACATTTAACCCCGGGCCGAGCTCACTATTGCTTCGGGCCCATAGCTCTCGGCCGCACCTTGTGATAGATGCGGGAGTGGTGTACTTGCTGGGGGCCGTGGTTAGTAGGGTCATTCGTTTCAGCTCAAAAGCAAGGGCGTGCCTCCAATCCAGCGTCAAGCGAAAAAGTGGCCTGGACCTCAAAAATGCGTCGTCGTAGAGTAAACTAAAAGGCGCGCAACCGCGCACGGTCTACCCAATGGAGGAGATATGAAAGCAGCGCGTTACTACGGTAATCACGACATTCGCATCGAAGATATCGAAGAGCAGCCGCTAGAGCCCGGCACTGTGCGGGTCAAGGTTGCTTGGTGCGGTATCTGTGGAACCGACCTTCACGAATATCTCGACGGCCCCATCTTCTGTCCCGCGGAAGACCATCCTCATCCGATTTCCGGTGAGGAAGTACCGGTTACCCTCGGGCACGAAATGTCCGGCGTCGTCGCCGAAGTAGGCGAAGGCGTGACGGACCTTGCAGCTGGCGACCACGTCGTCGTCGAACCGTATATTATCCGCGATAGCGTGGACACCGGCCCGGAATCGACCACCTACCACCTGTCCCCCGATATGAACTTCATCGGCCTGGGCGGCCGCGGTGGTGGGCTTGCCGAAAACATCGTCGTCAAGCGGCGCTGGGTTCACAAAATCCCGAATAACATCCCGCTCGACCAAGCCGCGCTCATCGAGCCGCTTTCCGTGGCCGTGCACGGCGTGGATCGCGGCGACGTCAAGGAAGGCAACTTCGCCCTGGTGGGCGGTGCCGGTCCCATCGGTGTGCTCTGCTGTGCGGTCCTCAAGGCCAAGGGGCTTACGGTCGCGGTGTCGGAACTCTCCGAACTGCGCCGCCAGCGCGCCGTCGATGCCGGCGTGGTCGACTACGCCTGGGATCCCCGCGAAGTCGATATCGTGGAGGAAACCAAGAAGCTCACCGGTGGTGTAGGTGCCAATGTTGCCTTCGAATGCACCTCGGTGGACGTGGTACTCAACCAGCTCATCGCGGCGCTCGGGCCGCGCGGCGTGCTCGTCAATATGTCCATCTGGGGACACCAGCCGAATATTGATATGCACTCCGTGGTCATGAAGGAACTGGATGTGCGCGGCGTCATCGCCTACGTGAACACCCACCCGCAAACAATTGAACTGGTTGCCTCGGGTAAGATCGACGTCTCCCCGTTCATCACCGGCAAGATCAACCTGGAAGACCTCGTAGACAAGGGCTTCGATACCCTCATCAACCGCAACGAAACCGCGGTTAAGATTCTCGTTTCCCCGAACGGCGAAGGTGAAGAATAAAATCGTAGCTCTCTGAGCGAGTCCCTTAGAAATAGCGCCCGTGGTAGGAGCACCTGCCGCGGGCGCTATTTTTATAGGCCGCGCATCTCCTCGGTTAGTGCCGGCCAGAACTTTCGGTGTTCGCGCCCGAAAGCTTGAGCGCCCAGGAATACCCCGGCCTTGCCGAGCTCCGGATCTACCCATAGGAACGAACCTGATTGACCGAAATGGCCGAAGGTGCGCGGCGAAAACGACGGGCCTGTCCAGTGGGGATGTTTCTCCCCGCGGATCTCCATGCCCAAACCCCAGGTATTATTGCGCTGCCACCCGTAGCCGGGCAGCAAGCCGGGCAATCCATCAAAATGCACGGCGCGGGCGTAGCGTGCTAACTTCGGAGAAATAAGACGCGGCCGCAGCAACTCCCCGGAAAAACGCGCCAAGTCACGCAGATTCCCCACCGCCGAATAAGCAGGGCTCGCCTCCACCGCGACCGAGCTTAGGCGCAGCGGCTCAATAACAACACGACGCACCCAATTTTGAATCGACATCCCGGTCTGATGCTCCAAATAATCACCGAGCACCTCAAAACCGTAATTCGAATAAATGCGTTTCTCCTCTACGCCTGCTCGTACCGGCCCTTCCTCCTCCGGCAAACCGGAAGCATGTGCGAGAAGATGGACAACCGTGGCACCGGGAGGGCCCGCCGGATCGTCAAAATCCGCCAGGCCGCGCTCCACCGCAATAAGGGTCGCCCAGGCCACCAGCAGCTTCGTTACCGACATGTAGGGATATATTTCCCGCGTATTCCCATAAGAAAAAGTGCAGCGCCCGGCAGCGTCGACAACTCCGAGCGCGTGCGGGAACGAAAAAGAATCCGAAGCGAGGCGGTTATCCACAGGCATGGTTCAAGTGTGCCATGCCCGCGGAAAACTTCGGGCTGGTGCAAGCTGCGCCACAGCGTGATAATAAACTTATCATGATGACAAAAGTATCTTCGTGTGTGTAGGCTGGGAATAGGCCACACTGATGTGGCGCTAACGGGAGGTTATGATGACCCTAGGAACCGGAGGGCTGATCGCAGTCCTCATCGCCGCGATTGTGCTCGTTGTTGTGCTCATCGTCGGCTTGAAATTACACGGCTCGATCGCCCTGACCATCGCGGCGATTACTGTCGCGCTGGTCACGGGCGTGAAGCCCGCGGAAGTGGGCGATGTACTCGAACAAGGCGTGGGCGGAACCCTCGGATTCCTTGTTCTTATTATTGGCTTCGGCGCAATTCTCGGGAAAATGCTGGAAGTATCCGGCGGAGCCGAACGTCTCGCCAAGGGGATGCTTCGGGTTTTCGGTGAGAAACGCGCCCCGATTGTTATGTCATTCCTCGGCTTGATTGCCGGTATTCCGGTCTTCGTGGAAGTGGGCTTCGTGCTCCTGGTTCCCCTCGTTTTCGTGGTGGCCAAGGAAGTGGGGTGCTCGAAGATCCGGGTAGGAGTGCCGCTGGCTATCTCCCTCATGGTGGTCCACTGCATCCTGCCCCCGCACCCCGCCGCTACCGCTATCGCGGGCACCCTCGGCGCAGATATCGGCATGGTTATTATGCTCGGTCTTATTGTGGGGATCCCGGCCGCTCTTATCGGCGGCCCGCTTTACACCGGAATTGGGCTGCGTCAGCTTGAACGTGCTCACGTTGCTGCGCGCGCCGGCCAGGTAAGCGGCGTCGTCGCCGCAGAAAAACCGGGCCACGAACCGAGCGAGGCACATAGTGACGCGCTTGCTGCGGGCGAAACCATCCTCAAAGATGATGCAGCGGAGCGCACCTTGCCCGGTTTCGGGATTACTCTCCTCACGATTCTGCTGCCCCTCATTATTATGGTGTGCCGCACCGTTGCGGATCAGACCCTTCCGGAGGAAAACGGCGTGCGCCAATTCGTGGACCTCGTAGGTAACCCGATTTTGGCGCTCCTCATTTCGGTGATTTTCGCGTACTTCTCGCTGGGGATTTCGCGGGGCAAGTCGCTTTCGGATCTGTCGTCGGTGACCGATTCTTCTTTCGCGCCCATCGGTGGGGTGCTCCTCATTATCGGTGCGGGCGGTGCCTTCAACGCGGTGCTGATGGCCTCTGGTATGGACAAGGCCATCGCGGGCGCCATGGGAAGCTTGCCGGTCAGCCCGCTTATCCTCGCCTGGCTCATCGCTATCGTGCTGCACTTCGCGGTAGGTAGCGCCACCGTCGCCATGATTTCCGCGGCCGGTATTGTGCTGCCGATGCTGCAAGCATCCCCGGATCTCAGTCCCGCGCTTATGGCTATCGCCGTGGGCGCCGGCGCCATCGGTCTCACCCACGTAACCGATTCGCTCTTCTGGCTGTACAAGGAATACATGGGCATCTCGGTGGGGGATGCGCTCAAGACCCTCACCGTGGGTACCACTATTGCCTCGGTGGTGGCCCTGTGCATGACCATGCTGCTTCATCTCGTCATCTAAAGGCCGCGTGGAGTAGGGTTGCGGTTTGCGCTGAGATGGCGTAGAAGTGGCGCCTCGCACTTATCTACTAACTAATCTGAGAAAGGACTCAGTCATGACAACTATCGCTGGAAAAACTCTCGAGCAATGGGTGGAGGACTACCCGCTTATTCAGGACCTCGTGGATCTCAAGGTCGCGGACTGGTTCAATCCGGAGGTGCTGCCGGCCGCGGAAGGTCTGGCAAAGGTCGGCCTCACCGTGGCTGATGTGGACGACGCCGCAGCGCGCCTCAAGCGCTGGGCCCCCTACCTCAAGCAGGTTTTCCCTGCCGCCCGCCCCACGGCTGGCATCCTGGAATCCCCGCTGGTGGCGGTTCCTACCATGCAGGCTCAGCTCGCCGAACGAAAGGGAGTGGAGATCCCGGGCCAGCTGTGGGCGAAACTTGATTCCCACCTGCCCATTTCCGGATCGATCAAGGCCCGCGGCGGGGTTTACGAAGTACTCAAGCACGCCGAAGAACTCGCGCTGGAAGCCGGCCTCATCACCCTTGAGGATGACTACCGCAAGCTGGATACCGAAGAAGCGCGAAAGTTCTTCTCCCAATACAAGGTGGCGGTGGGTTCCACCGGCAACCTGGGGTTATCCATCGGGATTATGTCCGCCCAGCTAGGTTTCCAGGCTTCGGTGCATATGTCCGCCGATGCTCGCCAGTGGAAGAAGGATAAGCTCCGCTCCCACGGCGTGAACGTGGTGGAATACGAATCGGATTACTCGGTTGCGGTGGCGCAGGGCCGCAAGGAAGCCGAATCGGATCCCACCGCCTACTTCGTGGACGATGAGAATTCCCCCTCGCTCTTCCTCGGTTACGCGGTGGCCGCGCGCCGCCTGCAAGGCCAATTCCAGTCCCTGGATGTCACGGTGGATGCCGAGCATCCGCTCATCGCCTACCTCCCCTGCGGGGTGGGTGGTGGCCCGGGCGGCGTTGCTTTCGGCCTCAAAACCGTTTTCGGCGACAACGTCCACTGCATCTTCGCTGAGCCGACCCATTCGCCCTCGATGTTCCTCGGCGTTATGACCGGCAAGCATGACGAGATCGCGGTGCAAGATTTCGGTATTGATAACCTCACTGCCGCGGACGGCCTGGCCTGCGGGCGTCCCTCGGCTTTCGTGGGTTCGCGCATGCAGTACCTCATCGACGGCTACTACACCGTTGAGGACCAGACCATGTACGAAAACGTGGCGCTCCTGGCCCACACCGAGGGCCTGCGCATCGAGCCTTCCTCCTCGACCTCCTTCGAGGGCCCCTTCCACGTGCTCGCCGCGAGCGAATACCTGGAGCGGGCGGGGCTCACCCCGGAGAAGCTCGCGGGTGCCACGCACCTCACGTGGATTACCGGCGGCAATATGGTTCCGGATAAGGAGATGGATTCCTACATCGCCAAGGGCGAAGAAACCCTGTAAAGCGGGGTAAAAAATCGGGGGTGCCACTCACTGTAGTGCGCACCCCCGCACTATGCCCGTCATTTAAGATATTTTGTCAGAAGATACAGTAATGGGGCCGTACGGAGGAAGGAGCCGGTGCCATGGAGTCGGCGGAATACGAAGCGATATCCGACGAGGTAATCTCCCGCGAGGTAATCTCCCGCGAGGTGACCTCCGGCAAAGCGATATCCCGGGAAGATAGCGAATATGTGGCCTCTTTCAAGCCGCTGGTCGAATTCCTCGGGGTGGCGCTGGGGGAGAGCACCGAGGTTGTGCTCCACGATGTGAGCGACCTCGACCATTCGGTTATCGCCATCGCCAACTCGCATGTCACCCAGCGTACTGTGGGCTCCCCGGCCACCGATCTCATGTTGCGGGTGCTGCGTGCCGGCGAAGGAACCACGGCCGATTACCTCACCGGTTACGAAGCGATTACGCCGGGTCGCGCGCGCACCTTGCGTTCGTCCACATTTTTTATACGACGACGGGGCCGCATCATTGGGATGCTCTGCCTTAATTCTGACCAAACCGTGCTGCGGCAACTGGACGAAACTGTCAAAAAAATTTCGGCCTTGTATTTCCCCAATCCCGAACGGCGCAAGGAGGCGACGGAGGAAAAGCCGGAAATTTTGGCATCCTCCGTTGCTGATATGAAAACGGCTGCCATGGAGTCGGTGCTTTCGCGCTATCACGTATCGGTGGACCACCTCACCCAAGCCGAACGCCTGGAAGTGGTGCGTTCGCTCGACGAGGATGGATTCTTCCAGCTGCGCGGTGCGGTAACCGACCTGGCGCTCGCGATGAATCTTTCCGAGCCCACCGTATATCGATATTTGCGCCAGGCGCGAGCTTGAGCGGCCGGCCCGGGGCCCTCGGCATGTTTCGGGACCTGCGAAACTCGATATCATGGCGGTATGACACGAGTGATTAAGAACTGGCTCACCGATATGGATGGTGTGCTCATCCACGAAGAAAAGGCGCTTCCGGGTGCCGCGGATTTTCTCAATAAACTCAACGAAAAAGAGTACCCCTATCTCGTTCTCACCAATAATTCGATTTTTACCCGGCGTGATCTTTCCGCGCGTTTGGAAGCTGCCGGACTGATCGTCCCGGAAGATCATATTTGGACTTCGGCGGCAGCAACCGCGAATTTCCTTGCGGATCAGGTCGAAAATAAGCGTGCCTACGTGGTGGGAGAAGCCGGCCTCACCACTTCGATGTACAACGTCGGTTTCGTGATGACGAACGTCAATCCGGAAGTGGTGGTCCTTGGGGAAACCCGAACCTATTCCATTGAAGCGCTTACCACCGCGATCCGCCTCATTAATAAGGGTGCCCGGTTCATTGCCACCAACCCGGATGTGACGGGTCCTTCCGATCTGGGGCCGATTCCGGCAACCGGGGCGGTGGCCGCCATGATTACCGCCGCCACCGGCCGCCAGCCCTATTACGTGGGCAAGCCGAATCCGGTGATGCTGCGCAAGGGCCTCAATCTTATTGACGCACATTCCGAAGAAACCGCGCTGGTAGGGGACCGGATGGATACCGATATCCTCGCGGGCATGGAAGCCGGGCTGCAAACCCACCTGGTGCTCTCCGGCTCGACGGCCCAGGAGGAAATCGTGAACTTCCCCTACCGCCCGGATTACGTGCATCCTTCCATCGCGGAAGTGGCGGAGCTGCTCTAGCTGCTTCTTATGCGGGCGGCCTATTTTACTGAGAGGGGTCCGTGCATACAGCTTTGTGCACGGGCCCCTCTGGCCGTATGAGGTCTTCTACGTGCCATTCCCATACGTGCCGCCTGGTTTCCGCTATCGGCCCCCAATTTTTCTCGGGTGGTTATGCTTCGAGGGCTTGGAGCACATTGGCACGGTTATCGCGCACAACGGCTTTCAGCTGGATCTCCTCCCACTCCCGCATGCCTTGCTCGAGTGTTGCGCGGGCTTCGGGTGTGCATTGGGCCCCGAACTCGTCAATAACAAAAAGGATGATTTCTTCCAGGCAGGGCCGGAATCTGTGCCCGCCCACCGGGAAATGGACATCGGCAATACGGGGAGTGCGGGCTTCGTTCTTGATGCGCCGGCGAGAGCGACGGGAATGGTGACCGCCCAGGAGCAAAGCATGTGTCCATTCGTCACGATGGGCATGTACCTGGATATGCGCGCAGGGAATATTCGAGCGTGGTGAGCGAATATAGTCCCAACGCGCCAAAGGCTCGCTGTTTTTTGCTCCCCGGGTGACCGAGAACGTTGATTCATTAACAGTGAGAGATCCAGTTTCGGAATCCAGGAAAACCTCGTAATCGAAACGGATAAAAAGGAGACGATCAACGCAAATGCGCCCCGACAGTCTTTTTAGCGGAAGATCTCCTTTTGTAACCTTCTGCGTGGATAGTGAAAATTCAGGGTCAATCAACTTCCCAATCAGCTGTAGATGTGCCGCAAATTTATCGGCATGCTCATCCAAGTGTTCGTTCACCACGGTAATACTCCTCGAAACGATCCAGACCTACCATCTCGAAATAAGCGTCAGACTCGTCGGGTCCGAGCTGGTAGTTATCAGCGCGCTGGTCGAATTCTTCGCGGGTCATCCTGACCTCACGCAAAATTTCCTCTTTGCGCTTGAGAACATCTTCAAGCGATGTAAAAGTAAGGTCTGGAAACAACTTGCGTCCCCTAACAAAACTCATGACTTTGCTCCTTCAATTGCATAGTTCCGGGTGGTTTTCCCCGTCCTTCTCCGCCATTCTCGCATGGCATAGGGACACAAAAAAGAGCTTTTTACCGCCCTGTGGACAAGGGCGACGTTTGGCGATTCTGTGGATACTTCTCACCCGTTGCTTGCTGTCAAACGCAAGCTCGCACACGGGTACCGATGGTCGAATAATGAGATAGCAAGGTCTGCACCCCACCCCTAAGTTACGCTACCGTAGGTAACGCGGGTGGAGTGCTTATGCCCGACGTGCGGGTCATATGCCCGTGCCCGGTATGCGGCTTCGTGCCGACGCCCGGCGCCCGGTGCGCCGGCTCGCCGCCTCCGCGTTACCCGCTGGCCGTGCCGCGGCTGGCGGTTTCGTGTAACGACGGAGAAATCATGCGTCAGGTTCATCCTTGGCGGGTGCTCGTCTGTGCCTGCCTGCTCACCTTTATCACCGGGTGTTCATACGTTTTCTCAATTTTCCAACTCCCGGCCGCTCAGCTATACGGGCTGAGCGCGGCGATGGGTGCCTACACTCTCACGAATGCCCTCGCCCCATTGCCCATGCTGCTAGGCGGGTACTTTATTGACCGGGGCCGCGCGGTGTGGACGGCAACAATCGGCGCGCTCTGCGCGGCCATCGGCTGGGCCAGCGCAGCCTGCGCGAGTTCCCCGGTCCACTTCGTGCTCGGCTACGGACTCATCGGTGGCATTGGAATGGGCCTGGTGCTCACCTCCGCGCTCTCCAATACCCTACGTTTCTTCCCGGGCCGGCGCGGGCTTATTTCCGGCATTATTTCCTGTGTGAACGGTGCCTCTGGCATCGTTATGGCGCCCCTGGCCCAGCGACTTCTCGATTCCAGCGACTTGCGCACCACCTTACTGGTCTTTGCGAGCCTTTACGCGGTGATCGCGCTCGTCGTGGCCTTAAATTATCGCGCCGCCCCGGTGGAGGGTGTAGCCGCGCCCGCCGCGCCCGCCACCGAAGTACGTCCGGCGCCCGCCACCGAATCGACGCCCGCCACCGAATCACGTCCGGCGCCCGAGGGCCGCGCCCGCGCTTCGCTCACCACCCGCGCGTCCCTCACCACTCGCGCGTCCCTCACCACCGGCCAAATGCTCGCGACCCCTGATTTCTGGCTCATTTTCGCCATCTTCATCGCCGGGGCCTTCTCGGGGCTCATGATTGTCTCCAATGCGGCTCCCATCGCGGCAAAAATGTTCCACTTCTCCGCGGCCAACGCCGCGCTTTTCGTCTCCCTCTACGCCTGCGCCGGAACCGCGGGGCGTTTCTGCTTCGGCTGGCTTGCCGACCGCCTCGGCCATGCCCGCACCCTCGAAGTCACTTTTTGCTGCGACGCTTTCGGCTTGCTGCTCCTCATCGTGGGTGGACACGACGTATTCGGGGGAGCGGGTACGTTCGGCGCCGCGAGCGGTGCCGGCAACCTGGCCAGCGGGATGTTCCTGGCGGGCGGCCTGCTCGCGCTCGGCCTGAGCTACGGTGGCACCATCGCGATCATGCCCGCCTGCGTGATGGATCGCTTTGGGCCGCGCTGGCAAGGCATTAATTACGCGCTCGCCTTCACCGGGTTTTCGGTGGCCGCTATTTTCGCCCCGCGGCTCGGCGCTCAGATAGGTGCTATGTACGACGGCGATTACACCCGCGCCTTCCTCTACGCCATGATTGCCTCGGCCACGGGGCTGGGCTGCGCGCGCATCTTGCACCTGCGCATCCGCGCCCAGCACACCTGCGCATCCGCGCCCGCCGCGCCCAGCACACCCGCGCCGCGTAGCTGAGATACCTGGCTGAGGTACCCAGCTGGGATAGCCGGCCAGTCCACCCCAGCCAGGATGCCTAGTCCGCGAACTCCATAATGACCGGGACGTGATCGGAAGCGCCTTTGCCCTTCCGTTCCTCTCGATCAATGATGGAGTGGGTATGCCGGGCCGCGAGCGCCGGGGAAGCGAAACCGAAATCGATCCGCATCCCGTGATTCTTCGGGAAGCGCAGCCGCTGGTAATCCCAGAAGGTGTAATCCGCTCCCTCGGCCGCGCGGGTAATATCCTCCACCCCGGCCTCCAGCAGTGCGGCCAGCGCCCCGCGTTCCTCCGCGGTTACATACATGCCTACGTCGTTCCGAAAATAATCAATATCCCAGACGTCAGTATCGCGCGGAGCTACATTCCAATCCCCCGCCAGCAGCAGCGGATAGTCAGGTTCCTCGCCCAGCCGCGCGCTCACCGCGGCCCGCAGTGCCTCGAGGAACTCCAGCTTGTAGTGGAAATGCGGATCCCCGTAAGCCCGCCCATTGGGAATATACAGGCTCCACACCGTGACCGCGTCCGGCCCGGTACCCAGGCGCGCTCCCAGGGCACGCGCCTCCACGGTGGGCGCGCTGAGGAGGGCGCCGTCGTCGTCGACCTTAGAAAAACCGGGCTGCCCGGGGAAGCCCACCTGCACGTTCGCGATCCCCACGCGGGAAAGAATCGCGACTCCGTTCCATTGGTTGAGGCCGGTGCAGGCGACCTCATACCCGGCGGCTTCAAAAATTTCGCGCGGGAACTGCGCGGGCGTGCATTTCGTTTCTTGTAGAAGGAGGGCGTCCAGGTCCCAGCGTTCCAGGACGGCGCGGGCGCGTTCGGCGCGGGCGCGCACAGAATTAATATTCCAGGTGGCAATACGCATAACACCAGTGTAGGGAGCCGCGGGCACGTTACCATAGCGGTTATGGGAAGTGCTCTTATTACCGGCGCCAGCGCCGGCCTCGGGCTGGAATTTGCGTGGCAGCTCGCGGCCGAAGGAAATGACCTCGTGCTCGTGGCGCGTAACCGGGCGCGTTTGGAGGCTATTGCGCATGACTTGCGCCAGGTTGCCGGGGTGCAGGTGGAGGTCCTCGCGGCAGATCTGTCGCGGCACGACGACGCACGTGCGGTTGCGCGCCGGGTAGCGCAGCATTCGCGTCCCATCGGTTTGCTCGTCAATAACGCGGGCTTTGGGCTGGGGCAGGAATTTTCTACCGGCGAATGGGAACGGGAAGAAGAAGCGCTCGACGTCATGGTCCGCGCGGTTCTCATCACATGTCACGCGGCGGCGCGGGAATTTTCGCGCCGCGGTTACGGGGGAATTATCAACGTCTCCTCGATGACGGCCGGTACCGCGCAGGGTACCTATTCGGCGCATAAAGCCTGGGTGCGTACTTTTTCCGAGGGGCTGGCCGCGGAACTGGCGCCGGCCGGGGTATCGGTCACCTGCGTGACCCCAGGGCTTATCCGCACCGAATTTCACGAACGGGCTGCGGTGGATGCTAGCCAGTGGGCCGATCTGCTTTTCGCCCAGCCCGAAGCGGTGGTGAATGCCGCGCTGGAGGCATGCCGGCGCGGGCGGGTGCTTGTTACGCCCACCCTGCTTTACAAGGCGGCTGCCGCGGCGCTGCGTATCGCACCGCGTTCCCTGGTGCGGAAATTCGCCGGGCCGGGGCTTTCTGGGCGCAACTAAAACGGACCGGCACCGTAGCAAAAACCACCCGGCTACGTAGCAAAAACCACCCGGCTACGTAGCAAAAACCACCCGGCTACGTAGCAAAAAACTACCCGGCAAAAAAGCAAGCGGCCCGGCGGCTTGTGACAAGCTGCCGGGCGCGCCCAGGATTAGAAACTACCGCTGCCAGCGGGAGCCTTGCGGGCTTCATCTGGTAGCTGGAGAGGCTTGGCCTGGCGGTAATCCCAGCGCACCCGCGTTTCGGTGGGTAGGCCCTGGAAGTAGGCCGGAGCCACGATGGCCATTCCCCGCACCTCGTACGTTTTCTTATCGATGCGCACCTGCAGGTTCGCGGAATCGTCCAGTTCCAAACCGGGGGATGCCCCCTGCATTTCCTGCGCCATCGCACCGGAGAGCGGGCCAACAATAAGGTAGTTCTCCGCGTCCTCAAAGACTTGGGTGCTATCAATATCCGGGAAAATATCTTCCCCGCGGTAGGAGCCGGGCGAGGTGGGAGCATCCCCGGAATCCATGATATCGGCCATGCTTTCCTCGGTTTTACTCCAGATGCCGGCCATATTGGTATACACCGTGACGGTATCCGGCTTCGGGCTTTCCCCGATCCAGATCGCGGTGGATATCTTACTGGGCATACCTTCCGCTTCCGCCCCGGGAATCCCGGAGGCGTCAATATCCATCTGCATGGCCATGAGGCGGGTGCCGGAATCCACATCGATATCAATATCGATCGTGGCAACCCCGGGGCCGGTGCCGGGCACGTCCGCGGAAATCTCCATGGACATATCAAGCCCCAGGGAGGTGCCGAAGAAATCCTGCGAGCTTTTCGCAATAACCTCATCCTGTTTGGCGATGGCGCGCTTAATAATCTCACGGGCCTGAGCGTTATCAGCCACCGGCGTGAATTGCCCGGTTTTCGAGATGCTTTCGTCAAAGAGAGGAGCGCCGCCCGAGCCGCCCTGGCCGTGCCCTTCGCTCATCAACGGGCCGGGCTTAGCTTCCGGGGTGACCAGCGCATTATTCGCGCACCCGCTCAGGATCAGGGCACCGGCGGCTACCACCGCGAGAGGTTTCCACATCTTCGTCATCGCTGCTCCACTTCTTGGGGTTTCCCGCACCCGGGCCTGGGGTGGCGAATCGTTTATTGCGCTTACGTGTACCACTGTACAAGGCCGACGGCGCCAGCGAAACACGCGGCTCCTCCAGAGGTGACCGTGAATAAGGCCGTGCGCCGTGTTCGGGGCGTGCTCGCCGGTAGACTAGGGGAGTGACAGATTCTTCCCAGTCTTGCGATTCGCTCAACGTCCCTGCGGCAACTGCCTCCGGTGAGGGTGCTGAGCTGCCCGCGCACCGCATTCCCGAACCGGGCGGCTCGCCCTACGGTGAAAAACGCACGGTTGGGGTGGGGCCACACCCGCAGCCCTGGCCGGAAGATCCCCGTTTGGACCCGCAGCTGTTGGCGGAAGGCGACCACCGTAACGTCGTCGACAAATATCGCTATTGGAGCGTGGAAGCGATCAAGGCTGATATGGCAACCCGTGCCGTGAGCGCCCATATTGCTATTGAGAATCTCCAGCACGATCTCAATATTGGGTCAATTGTGCGCAGCGCCAATGCTTTTAATATGGGTGGCGTGCATATCGTGGGGCGGCACAAGTGGAATAAGCGCGGGGCGCTTGTTACCGACCGCTACCTGACGATGTATTACCATCCCACCCCGGCTGACCTGGAAGAATGGGCCCGCGAGCACGAGTATCAGCTCATCGCCATCGATAACCAGGAAGGCGCGGTGCCCCTGGAACAATCCGAGCTTCCGGATAATTGCCTCCTGGTTTTCGGGCAGGAATCCGCCGGAATTTCCCCCGATTTACTCGAGCGTTGCGACGGCGCGGTGGAAATCACCCAGGATGGCTCCACCCGTTCCCTCAACGTCGCCGCGGCCGCGGCCATCGCTATGCACTGGTGGGTAGCCCAGCACTCCCGGCATGCCTAACTTCGGGCCACCCCGCGTTCGCACTAGTTTTACTTCCCAGGAGGATCACATGGTTACCCGCCTCAATGTTGAATTGACTCGCACCGTTGACGAGTCCTACCCGCTGCTTATCGGCACCGATCTTGCCGGTGAACTCCCCGGGGTGCTGGATGCGGCTGGGCTGAGCCGCTCCCGGGTGGCGGTTATTACCGATAGCACCGTCAATGACCTTATTGGCGCGCAGGTCATGGATGTCCTCACCCGCGCCGCGCAGTCTCAGCCCGCGCCTCGCGCCCCGCGGATCTTCGTTTTCCCGGCCGGAGAAGAAAACAAAACCCGCGCCACCAAAGAACAGCTGGAAGATGCCATGCTCGCCGCCGGCTTCAACCGCGACACCGTAGTGGTGGCCCTGGGCGGCGGAGTGGTTTCCGATCTCGCCGGTTTCGTGGCCGCAACTTTCACGCGCGGGGTTCCGTATATCACCATGACGACGACGCTTGTGGGCGCGGCGGATGCCGCTATCGGAGGTAAAACCGCGGTGGATACCCCGGTGGCCACCAACCTCATCGGAGCTTTCCACCAACCGCGCGCCGTTCTTATTGATGTGGCACGCTGGGCGACTCTCACCGATGCGCAGTTGCGTGACGGCATGGGCGAAACGGTCAAGCACGCTTGCCTGGCTGATCGCGATTTCTTCGAGATCCTGGAAGACCACTTCGTGCGGCGCGGCGGGAGCGTACGGGAGATGGTGGGCGATGCCGAGCTAAGCGGCTATATTGCCCGCCGCAATGCGGAAATCAAGGTGGAGGTGGTGCAATCGGATGTGCACGAAGGTAACCGCCGCATGGCTCTCAACCTCGGCCATACTATCGGGCGGGCCCTGGAGGCCGCGTTGGATTACGCCCTCCCGCACGGGGAATGCGTGGCCATTGGGCTGAATCTGCAATGCCGGCTCGGGTTGCGCTACGGCTACCTCAGCGAAACGGAGGCCAAGCGGGTGGATACCCTGCTGCGCGCCATCGGCCTGCCTACCGAGCTACCCGCCGGAGTGAGCGTGGCGGATATTATGCGCGCCATGGGCCACGATAAGAAATCGCTGGGCGGGGCCATCCGCTTCGTATTCCAACGCGGCATCGGCGCGATGGAAACTTTCGCGGGCGGCAGTTACGCGCGCGAGATCCCCAGCGCTGAGGTGCGCGAATTCCTGGAGGCCCAGCCGCGCAGTTAGTTCACCAGCACTTCGATTTCGACTTCGACGGGGGCGTCCAGCGGGAGCACACTCACGCCGACGGCGGAGCGCGTATGGGCGCCGTCGCCGCCAAAAATCTCCCCGAAAAGTTCGCTGGCGCCGTTGGCGACCTGGGGTTGCGCGGTGAAGTTCGGGGCGGAAGCCACGAATACGGTGACGTGCGAAATACCGCGGATGCGATCGATGCCGCCCGCAACCTCCGCGGCCGCCGCGAGGGCGTTAATACCGGCGATACGCGCGTAGGAATAGCCGTCCTCCGCGGTGATTTCCGCGCCGAGTTTTCCGGTGGCCGGCAGCTGGCCGTCCACGAACGGTAGCTGCCCGGAAGTGCGCACCGTATCCCCGTGCCGCTTGGCGGGGATATAGGCTGCAACGGGAGCGGCAACCGGAGGAAGGGCGATACCCAGCTGGGTTAGACGGGTGCTGATGGTGTCCATGCGTAGGCCTCTCACGGAATCGTTGAGTGTGAGTGCGCGGAATGCCGCGCGTGATAATAGGTTATCTCGAAGGGCACGGCTGCGCGAAGTTGCGGTGCTTGCGGTGGAACGACGCCGCACCAGCTGCCCGCGGGCGCAGCGCTCCCGGGGCGTGCTTAGCCTTCGCCCTCGCGCAGGGAACGGGCTAGGGGATCGCGCCCTTCAAAAATGCGGCGGCGCCAATTGCGTTCTTCCGGGTGGTGGCGCAGCAGGGCGCGGCGTTCGCGTTCCGTCATCCCACCCCATACCCCGAACATCATTTCTGCATCCAGTGAATCGGCTAGGCAGTGCAGGCGCACCGGGCAGCGAAAACAAATCGAGCGCGCCTGGCGTTGGGCTGCTCCTCGCACAAAAAGTGAATCGGGATCGATAGCGGCGCAGGCGGCGGCATCTGCCCAATGCGGGTATAGGGCTAGTGTTGTGGTCATCTATCCCCCTCACTCCGGCGTGACGGCTTATGGTGCAGTTCTTTACTGTTTTACGATCATAATATTAGCGTTTTATGACGTGCGCTACGTTTGTCCGCTTTGTGGAGTGGTGGTGGAGGGTGCTCGAGGGGGTGAGCGAACGTACGGGCGTGCCCGGAGAACCGTGGGGAACCCCGGGGAGGAAGCGTATGTCTCGTTTCTTTCGCTGCGCCGGGTCAGTATTCTTATGGGTATGTCGAGTTCTAGCCCGAAAAAACAAGCGACCGGACGGCAAATCGGAACGTTCGTACTGGCGCTGCTCCTCGCCTTGTGCGGCGGGGGCGCCCTCATGGCGGGGATTGCGCTGCCTTTCGTGATGACTATGGGGACCACGGCCAATGCGGTCACCGGTATTTTCGACGACGTGCCGGAGGACTTAGGCTTTACTGAACCTTCGGAACAGACGGTGCTGCTGGCTAAAGACGGATCGGTGCTGGCCCGGTTCTATATCGAGAACCGGATTAACGTGCGCTCTGATCAGATCTCGCAGCATATGAAAAACGCCGTCGTGGCCATTGAGGACCGGCGTTTTTACGAGCATCACGGTATTGACGTGCAGGGCACCGTCAGCGCGCTGGTCTCGAATCTCACCTCGGGCGGGCTCTCGGGCGGTTCGTCCATCACCCAGCAGTACGTGAAAAATGCGCTTCTGGAAGAGGGGCGTATCGCTGATGATAATGAGAAAATCAAGCGGGCTACCGAACAGACCATTGCGCGTAAGATCAACGAAGCTCGTTACGCGATCGCCGTCGAAAAAACGATGACGAAAGATGAGATCCTCACCGGCTATCTCAATCTTGCCCAATTCGGCCCCTCGCAGTACGGGGTAGAAACTGCTGCGCAGCGCTACTTCTCCAAATCCGCGAAGGATTTGACGGTGGTGGAAGCGGCCACGATGGCCGGAATTACGCAGAACCCGGCCCAGTGGGATCCGGTGCGCCATCCGGAAGCTAATACCGAGCGTCGCAATGTGGTGCTGGGCGAAATGTACCGTTCCGGTTTCATTACCGAAGCGGAAATGAAGGAAGCTCAGGCCACTCCGATTGAGTCGTATATGCATGTATCGGAACAGGTGGCCGGGTGTGGTTCGGCGGGTATCAGCGCCTACTTCTGCGAGTACGTGGTCAAGGATTTGCTCAATGACAAAGCGCTGGGAGCCACCCGTGCCGAGCGTACCCGCCAGCTGTACCGAGGTGGCAAAGTTATCCGCACCACCCTGGATTCGGCGCGCCAGCAGCAGGCATATGACTCGGTGGTGACGCACCAGCCCGTGGATGATGAGTCCGGAATTGATGCCGCGCTGGTCTCCGTGGAGCCGGGGAGTGGGCATATTGTGTCGATGGTGCAAAATACCCGCTTCGGGGTCCCGAATGAAACGGATACCCGGATGACGCAGGTGAATGTGACGGCGCCGCAGGATATGGGGGGCGGGGCCGGTTTCCAGTCCGGGTCAACCTTCAAGATTTTCACCCTGGTGGAATGGCTGGATTCCGGGCGTAGTGCCTATGACGTGGTGGATAGTAGCGAAGGCTTGCTGCCGCAAAGTTCCTTCCAGGCCTCGTGTACGAATCTTGCGGGGCCGGCCTGGCCAGTGGGTAATTTGGGGCAGTCTAACCGCCCGCGTACGGTGCTGGAAGGTACCCGTATGTCCACCAACGGTACTTTCGCGCATATGGCCCAGAAGCTAGATCTGTGCCAGATCGCGAATAAGGCCCAGGCCATGGGTGTGGAACGCGGGGATCATGAGCCTTTCGATATTGTTCCCCCGATGATTCTGGGTACGAACAACGTGACACCGCTCTCTATGGCGACGGCGGGAGCCACCCTCGCCAATGATGGTATTCGCTGCGATCCGATGTCCTATACCTCCATCGAAGAACATGACGGCACCGTTATTTCCGAGCGTAAACCGCAGTGCCAACAGGCCATTTCTAAGGAAACGGCACGCAAAACGAATGCGGTTCTCCAACATGTGGTGGAACCCGGAGCAACCGGTGAGAATGCGATGCTACGCGGGCGCCAGGCTGCTGGGAAAACAGGTACCTCCGATAAGGACTGGCATGCGTGGTTCATGGGCTATACCCCGCAGCTCGCTACCGTGACCTGGCAGGGGCACATGGAAGGCAATATTTCCATGTTCGACTCAGTTATTAAGGGTGAGTACCATTCGGAAGTATACGGCGGCCTGTTCCCCGCCAAGATGTTCTCCGACTATATGAACGCAGCTTTGGCTAATCAGCCGGCTGTACCCTTCCCGCAGCCCACCACCCCGATGCGCCGCCCGGCACCGGCCACGCAAGCGCCCGCGAGGCCCTCACCCACGCCTACGCCGGCACCTGCACCTGCGCAACCCGCGCCGGGGGAGCAGGGCGCGGTTCCGCCCGAGGCCATTCACGAGGGCGAGGACAACGAGGAATACGAAGAAGTTGAGGTTGTGGAAGAGTAGCCGGCGCTACGTGGCCCGGGCTGGACGGCCCGGGCCACGCTTGCCAGGCGAGCTCGGA
>NZ_JASPCQ010000024.1:0-18299 GCF_030230305.1 Actinotignum sanguinis | reverse complement strand
GAACATCAGTCATAGTCATAGTTAATCCTCAATTTCTTACTCAAATCAAGCATTTACACAAACTATTTGACACCCTCCCGTTGAGCGGTCCAGCTTCGCGCTGCACCTCAATAAAACCACCAGTGAGCCGCTCGTGCGCTGGGATTACAACCGTAACCCGCGCTCGAAAGATATTCCGCTGGCCCATCTGCAAATTCATGCGCATCGTGACGCATGGACGCATGTCATGCTAGAGGGTGGAGCTACCTCACGGCGTGCCCGAAAAAGAGTTATTGATTCTTCCCAGACGCCCACGTTATCGGAACTCCATTTTCCGGTCGGTGGAAAACGATTCCGCCCCAGTTTGGAAGAAGTATTACTCTTCCTTATTTCAGAACTGGGTGTTTCGTGCGAACCTCAAACGAAATGCGTCCTGGAAAGTAAACAATCGGAATGGGAGAAAATACAGGCCCGGGCAGTTGTGCGAACCCACCCGGACCAGGCGCTTATCGTTCTTCGTGAACTAGGAATGATCTAGATCAAATTCGCGGAGGCCAGCCATTCCTCCAGCGCGCTATCCGTGGCTGCCTCGTGGATATTCTCACCGCGCACGGAGAAGGGCGCGCCGGTGGTTGCTTCCGGGGCCAGATTCGTGAACGTCGATTCGATTTCCACCTTCGGCGAGCCAGACCAGGTGGTGAACGGCAGCACCAGCTGGTCCGTGAGTCCAGCGGACTTCAGGTAGGTCTGCACCACCGGGGGAACCTGCTCGCACCAGACAGGGAAACCGACAAGCACGACGTCGTACCCACGTGCAGCCGGAGCCGGGGCCGTAAGCTCCGGGAAAATGCCGTCCGCAAGTTCACGGGTGCACTGGGCATGTGCCTCATTCGGATCTGCAGGATAAGGATGAACCGGGACAATCTCAAAAGTATCCGCACCCAAACGCGCCGCGATTTTTTCGGCCAGTACTTTGGTATTACCGATTTCGAGATTGCGCACCTCTCCGTCCCAGAAATTCAGGCCGGCACGCGAGAAGAAAGCTACGAGGCAGCGCGGGCGGGGCGCATCCGCCGGCGTTTCCTGCTGAGCCGCACGAATTTCTGACATCGGAATATCCTTCCCGCGAAGTGAGCCCTCCGCACTGAGAATTGTGACCTGAACATCACCCATTCTGCCACCGTGCCCGGGCTGCCAGCGGGTCTTTATACCCGGGGCGTCGACGCTTAATTCCTGAATTGGTTCTCAATCATTCGGGTGCCGGCACCTCATCATGCACCCACCAGCCCCGCATCATTCATCCTCCACTTCCCTAATCATTCGCGCGTCCGCGCGCCAGCACCACCCGAGTTTCCAGCGGCGTAACCACCAGAATGCTCGCCAGGCACATGGCCAAACCAAGGACCGTAATAATCCCGAGTTTCGTGAAAGCAGCGCTATCCATCCGGGCACCCCACGAGTAATTCGTCATAAGAGACATACCCACCCCGAGCGCGGTGGTCAGCGCCGTCGTTACTACCAAGGGAATAAAGGTTTGCAGGATCCGAATCCGCGTGAAAACCGCCGTGGGGAAACCGAGGAAACGCAAGGACTGCGTCTGCTGCGCCGATTCAAAAACGAGGGAGGCGTGATTCGTGAGACTGGACAGCGCCACCACCGCAAAACCGAAACCGAGAGTCACCATGACGCCCGTGCCAATATCTGCGGACACCAAGCGAATCGCCACCGAATCTGAACCGGTCCGTTCCGGAAGTGTGGAGGTGTAGCCACCGATGAAACACAGCAGCGCGAGAGTGGAAACACTGCGCCAGACCGCGCGCGGGTCGTTGAGAATCCGCCGCGCCGCCATGAGGAGCGACGCGTGGCGTGAGCGCACGAGCGGATAGGCCAGCGCCTGAACAATAAAGGAAGCCGCGACCGAGAGTGCGAAAAGGAAGACGAGCAGCACGCCCGCCATCATCACGATTTGCACGATGGGAGTGGAACCACCACGAGCATTAGCCACCAGCACGTACATTATTCCGGCGACGGCGAACACCGCGAGGCGCCAAGCCCGCAGCGCACGCGGAGTTTCGCGGCGCGCCACCCCCAGGGGTGAAATCGACACCCGCATCAGCCCGCCCAGTGCCGATACCAGCGTGACCACGAAAAGTAGCGCAATAACCGCGGCAATAAAGGGAACCGGCAGCAGCATCTGGGCCGGATTAATAGGCAGCCCGAGGAAACTTAGCGCGCGCCAACCCGGCAGGGTCACCAGGTACAGCACCGTGCCCAAGGCGGTGCCCAGCAGCCATTGCACCACCGTTTCGCACAGGGAGATCGCAATCGTTTGGGTGCGGGTAGTGCCAACGAGGCGCAGGGAGGCCAGACGCTGGGAACGATCCTGCGCGCCCAGCCGGGCGGCCCCGGAAGCTAGGGAAGAAATGGGGATAACCAGGAGCGCCCCGGCAAAAAGCGCCAGGCCGAGATACATTTCCGTGAGGCCGGCGCCCAGGGTTTCGCTCAGGGCGTCGAGGTGGGCGGCCATGGCCGGGCTCGGGTGGAAATTCCAGTTATAGAACATGAAAATGCCGCCGGCGATGGTCAGTGCCATGGTAGCTGCCAGCGTGAAGCTGAGGACCGCGAGGATATCCAGCCAGGCATTACCGGTGCGGGCGCGCAACCGGGCCAGGGTGAGGCGGGGTGCGAAAGAAAGGACTCTCATTGCAGCTCGCCTCCGTTCGCGGTGGTGGAGTTAGCCGAATCGGCGTGGATAACGCCGTCGCGAATTTCCACGAGGCGTTCGCACCAGGCGGCCACATTCGGGTCATGGGTCACAATAATGAGGGTGGCCCCGCTCATTTTCGCGGCGGTGGTGAGGATCTGGGTAACTTCGTGGCCGGTGGCCTGATCGAGGGCGCCGGTCGGTTCATCGGCAAACACCACCGCAGGTTGGCCCGCTAAGGCCCGCGCAATAGCTACGCGTTGGAGCTGCCCGCCGGACATTTCCCCCGGGCGGCGGTGGCGTTCGGGTTCTACCCCGAGCCGCGCCAGCCACATATCCGCCGCCGCCAGTGCCTCCCGCCGCGGCTTCCCCTGGAGCAGCAGCGGCACCGCTACATTTTCCCGGGCCGGCAGTTCGGGAACCAGCTGACCATCCTGGAAAACAAAACCGAAATTCTCCAGGCGCATTTTCGAACGCTGCCCATCGGACATATCCGAAATCGGCTCGTTGCCCAGCAGCACCGTGCCGGCGGTGGGCGCAATAATCCCCGCCAGGCAGTGTAGCAGCGTGGACTTACCCGAACCGGACGGGCCCATAATCGCCACCGACTGCCCGCCGGGAATCCGCAATGATACCCGGCGCAGTGCCGCCACGTTCCCAAAATTCTTCGTGAGATTATTCGCCACCAAATCCGGGGCGACATTCTGTGTTGTATCCATGGCTCTAGTCAACTTCCGATTGGCCGGCGACGGCAGGGCTCGTACTCCACACTTATGGTAGAGCTAGGTCTACCATTGCCGGATTCGCGCGTGGGGGCGAGCCCGCGCCGGCTACCATGGCGGTATGACAACGCAGAGCACCGAGCACGGTGAGCACGCCACGGGCGTGGACATCGCCATGCACGTGGATAACACCCGAGCGGTGGCGCAGCAACTACGCCACGCCACGGTGCGCGGGGTGCTCGCGGGCGCCCTCGGCACCTTCGCCCTGATATTCGTGGCGGTGGCGGTACTCTCGCTGCTCGGCGGATTCAGCCCGATCCCGATCATCATCGGGCTGGTCGGCCTGCTGGCCCTGGGCGGGGCCGGGTGGATAGTGTGGCGCGGGAACGGGCGGGCGCTCGCGGACGTGGCTCCGGCGTCGTCGACCTGGATGGCGGAACCATCCGATCACCGCGACGTTGTGCACGCGCAACGCTCCATTGCCGCGGCTTTTGAAATTGAACGGCGCCGCATCGAACGCGACCTGCACGACGGCGCCCAGCAGTACCTGGTCGCGACCTCAATGGATGTGGGTGAGGCGGCGTTTCTGCTGGAAGGTGACGCGAGCGGCGCGGTGAGCTCGGCGGATCTTCAGGCTGCGCGCGAACGCATGGCGTCCGCGCAGGACCGCGCGGAACTTGCCCTCACCTCGCTACGCCGCACGGTGGCCGGTATTCATCCGAAAGTGCTCTCTGACCTAGGGCTGGAGGCGGCGGTGCGCGATCTGGTGGTTTCCGCGCCGGTGCCCGCCACCCTGCGGGTTCCGAGCCCGCTACCCGAGATCCCCGAAGGCGTGATCGCCGCCGCTTATTTCACGGTGGCTGAAGCGCTGACGAACGTTGCTAAACACGCGCCCGCCGCGACCGTGACCGTGCTGCTCATCGCCGACGATGACCTCCACCTCAGCATCACCGATACCGGCCCGGGCGGCGTGATTCCGGGTAGTGGGCTGCGCGGGATCGGCGAGCGGCTCGCGACTTTCGGCGGTAGTCTGCGTATTTCCAGTCCGGTGGGCGGACCCACGGAAATTCGCGCGCGTATCCCGCTGCTGCTCCACCGCGGGGAGTGGGGGAGCGGGGCCGGGGTGGCGGCGCTCAGCGAAAATCCGAGAACGGAGGGGACAGATGCGTCTGGTAGTTGCGGATGATTCCGCGCTGTTTCGCGAAGGGTTATGCGGGCTGCTCGAGCGGCGCGGGCACAACATTGTGGCGACCGCGGCCACCGCACCGGAACTGAACGAGACGGTGCGCGCGGCCACCGCCCGCGGGGAGGCCCCCGACCTGGTCATCACCGATGTACGCATGCCACCCACCATGAGCGACGACGGCCTGCGCGCCGCCGTGGAGCTACGCCGCGAATTCCCGTCCCTGGGCATTATGGTGCTTTCCCAATACGTCGCCCCGGCCTACGCGCGCGAACTCTTCCACCCGGCAGCCGGTGCCGGTGCCTCCGGTTCTCCCGCGACTACGACCGCGGATGCAAACGGGGACGATGCGCCGGGAGGCCTGGGGTATTTGCTCAAAGATCGCGTGGCACGGGTGGCGGATTTCGTGCGGTCCCTGGAGATTGTGGGGGTGGGCGGCGTTGTTGTGGATCCGGATGTTGCGGCCCAATTAATGGCGACGACGCCGTCACTTCTCACGGAGCTTACCTCTCGCGAACGTGAAATCCTGGAGCTCATGGCGCGGGGCTATGCCAATTCTGCGATTGCCGCCGAGCTCTACCTCACCGGGGCGACCGTCTCCAAACACGTGGCGAATATTTTCCTCAAGCTGGGGATGCAACCCGGGGAAGAAAATCGCCGGGTGCGGGCGGTGCTGGCCTATCTGACGGAAACCTCGCGTGCGGGGTAAGCGTGTGGTGCGCCGTTCGCCCGTGCCGCGGATCGGGGTGAAAATTGTGTCGGAGGCCCGTGGGAGAATGGGAGCATGACCTCGGATCCCTGCGCTCGCCTGCTCGCTGCCCCGCCCGCGCTGCCGGTAGCAGCCCACCTCGATGAGGTGCGCGCAGCGCTGCCGCTCGCGGTGGTGAGTGCGCCGCCGGGAACCGGGAAAACCACGCTCATTCCGCCGCTCGTGGCCCGCGCGCTCGCGGAAGGCATGCTCGCGGAAGGCGTGCGTGGAGGAACCGATGCGGGAGGTACTCGGCCCGGGCGGGTCCTCGTGATTCAGCCGCGCCGGGTGGCAGCGCGGGCTGCGGCCCGGCGCCTGGCCGAACTCTTCGGGGAACCGGTGGGCGCTACCGCCGGCTATAGTGTGCGCGGGGATTCCCAGGTGAGCAGGGAAACCCGCATCGAAATGATCACCCCCGGTATCGCGGTGCGCCGCCTGCAAAGCGACCCGGAATTGCGCGGCATCGGTGCTCTTATTTTCGACGAAGTGCACGAACGTCACCTCGATGCAGATCTTGCTCTGGCCCTCGCCCTGGAAGTCCGCGCGGCTTTCCGCCCGGACCTTTTGCTGGTGGCCATGTCCGCCACCGTGGAATCCCAGCGCACCGCGGCTTTGCTGGAAACTGGGGCCGCGGCGCCTGGGGAATCCCCGCGCATCGCGGATATTCCGGGTGTGCTCCACCCTCTTACCCTGCGGTACGCCCCACCGGGGCGCGGGGAAGAGCCCCTCGGCACAATTTCGCGGGACGGTGCGCTCGGGGTGCGCCGGGAATTCCTGGCACACGTGGCCCGGGTGGTGGAACGGGCCTTCCGGGAAGTGGAACTCGGTGACATATTGGTCTTCCTCCCCGGAGTGCGGGAAGTGGAACACGTGGTCGGATTGCTCAGCCATCTACCTGCCCGGGTGGCGCCCCTGCACGGCTCCCTCACCGGCGCCCAGCAGGATGCCGTACTACGTGAAGTTGCGGGAACCCGCAGCATTATTGTGACCACCGCTATCGCGGAATCCTCCCTCACCGTCCCCGGGGTGCGGATCGTGGTGGATAGCGGGCTTTCCCGGGAACCCCGCACCGATTACGCCAGTGGCATCAGCGGGCTGGTCACGGTGCTGGAATCCCAAGCCGCCGGTATCCAACGCGGCGGGCGCGCCGGGCGTTTAGGGCCGGGAACCGTGTATCGCGTCATGAGTGAAGCTACCTGGGCTCGCCTCACTGAACGCTCCACCCCGGAAATATACACGGCTGATTTGACCGATTTTCTCCTGCAAGCCGCGGTATGGGGAGCTCCGGAAGGGCGCGGGCTCGCCCTCCTCGATCAGCCCCCGCAGCCGGGCGTGGCGGCCGGTATGCGCGCCCTCACCGCCCTCGGCTGCGTGGTGGCAGAACACGGCGCCGGGGATGATACGGCCGGTGCTGAGCGGGCCTGGCAGGTCACTGACCTGGCCCGCACCCTCGCCCCGCTCCCGGTCAGCACCCGGCTAGGCCGCAGCCTGCTGGAAACTACCACGCGGTTAGGGGCGGGCACAGCAGCCCAGATCGTGGCCGCGCTCGCGGAATCACCCCGGCTCCCCGGGGCCGATCTGGCACGGTGGCCCACCGCCGTCTCACCGGCCTGGGCCCGGCAAGCCCAGCGCCTCGAGAAACTAGCCCGCCGCGCCCTGGGTGATGCGGCGGCAACCGGCAGCGGGCAGAGTAAGAGCAGGCAGAGTGGCATTGAGCAATCGGGAAGCGGCACACCCAGTCGCGGGAAAACCGATACCGCAGGTTCCGGTAAAACCGGCGTATCCGGCTTCGGGAAACCCAGCCGGGCTGCTCGCAATGATGATGCCCTCGCCCTCGTGACCGCCTGGGCTTATCCGGATTTGCTGGCCCGCGCGGTGGATAGCACCTCAGGGCGCTACCTCCTGGCTAACGGCAGCGGGGCAATACTCCCGCAAGGCTCCCCGCTCCTCGGATCACCCTGGCTCGCGGTAGCCGAAGTGAGCGCCAGCCAGGGCCGGGCGGATGCACTCATCCGCGCCGCCGTACCCGCAGATGAAGAACTCGCCCGCCAAGCCGGCCGTGGCCTCATCGCCACCGGCACCGCAATCAGCTACCGAAAAGGCCGCCTACGCGCCCGGCAAACCACCCGCCTAGGAGCCATCGAACTCAGTGGCCGGGATGTGGAGCGCCTCCCGCGCGCAGCCGCCACCGCGTGGGTGAGCGCCGCGGCCAGCTCCGGAACCCTCCCGCTGGAATTCACCGCCGGAGCCCAAGCCCTGCGCGAACGCCTCGCCTTCCTTCACACCGTCCTAGGTGAACCTTGGCCCGATATGGAAGAATCCGCACTCCGCCAGCGCATCGAGGAACTAGCCGGGCCTGAACTCGCCGCACTCGCCCGGGGCGGCAGCTGGGGAAACCTGGGGGCCGGAAATATCGAACGCCTACTGCCCTGGCCGGAAGCCACCCACCTTGATGAACTCGCCCCCGCCAGCATTACTATCCCCACCGGGGAACAACGCACCATCCACTATGCGGGAGCCCGGCCCACCGTACGCCTGCGCGTCCAAGAAGCTTTCGGCTGGGCCCGTACCCCGCGCCTGGCCGGCGGGCGCATCCCCGTCACCCTCGAACTCCTCTCCCCGGCCGCCCGGCCCGTTGCCATCACCGACGACCTCGCAAGCTTCTGGGCCGGCCCCTACGCCCAAGTGCGGGCGGAAATGCGTGGCCGCTACCCGCGCCACCCCTGGCCGGAAGATGGCGCTACCGCCAGCCCCACCAAGCGGGCCCGCCCGCGCCGCTAAATCGGGTGCGTGCCGCTCAGCGCGGGCGGGTAGGCGCAGTCCCGCAGCTAAAGTACACTCAGGCCGTCCCGGACTATGCCTCAGTAGCCAAAGGTCAGGGTGCCGGTTTCGTCGTCGTCGGCAAACTCCCGGCGAATAGAAGTAGCGGCCCCGGCAAGATTACGCAAACGCGCCCGCAACGTCTCAACCGTGAGACCCGCCATCGGCAAACAAATCCGCAACTGCAAGTGCCCGCCGGACATCACCGCATCGCCATCCAAAAACTCGCCGATCCGCTCCAAAACATCGCGGGTACGGGCCTCCGTCGGCGACTCCACCAGCGATGCCGCCACGTAGAGCACATCCCCCAGCCCCGGAACATTCGCGTAACTCGCGATCATCTCCTGCTTATCTGACTCCGAACGCCACACCACCTCGAAACGGTAATGCACCCCATCCGGCTGCGCCTGCGCATGATAATCAGCAACAAGTACCTCATACAGGCCCGCCGCTGTAGTCACATCGCGGGCATCGCGTTCGTCACGCCCAGACTTCTTAGACATCAGCCTCCCCTTCCTGGGCAGATTCCGACAGTGCATCCGCACCGCTCAACGCCCGGGCCTGCGCCGCCACCAATGCCGCGCATGCAGTCAGCTGCGCAGCCGGGGCTGGCAGCGCCACCGCGTAATGAATATGGGTACGACCACCCAGCAAGCGAATCCCGCCAATTGGCAGCGTATCCGCCGCGCGCAACACCGCGATAAGATCCGGGCCGGTCGGGTCAATACCAAAATGCTCGAGCACCGCCGCCGCATTGCGGGAAAGCACCCAGTCAGATTGCGCATAGGACTGCGCCCCGGGTTGAGCTGCGGGCGTGGCGCCAGCCTGAGTGCCTCCTTGCGTGCCTGGCGGAGTGGCAACGGCACCAGACGCCGCGGATGCGGCGGCGCCGTCGTACTTACGCAGCTCCGCGCCGGTGAGTACAGGTGCCGCAAGATGAACGACGGTGCGGCTATCGCGCCGGGTTGACTGCCCGGGCCAGGCTGTTACCGGCACCCCGTGAGTGACAAAACGTAAAGCCGGAGTTTCATCCGCCCGCGCACCCGCATAACTAGCACGCAAAGCCGCGGCGGCTTCCTCCCATGTTGTGAACTGTGATACCACCTCACCAGTATTCCACGTTGGCAGAAAAATGCGGCACAGGCCGGGCGCGCCGCGTACAATAGAGAACATCCCGTCCGTGCTTTCCCGCGGGCGGCCCCTGAGCGTCCTCGTGATTTTTCCGCGGCCCTCGAGTAGCAAAGGACGGTACCAGCAGCCATGGCGCATGGAGCACATCTGGCCCCCGAGAGTGACAACCAGGCGGATGCCTCCGCCCTGGATCGGGCCCTGCTTGCTATGGTCGCCGAAGCGGCACGCCTGACCGCCCCGCGCATGTGGATCAATCGCCTGCGTTTCTCATCCCGCCGCGCAGCGGTAGCTGCACGTAGCCGCCTGCAACGCAACGGTTGGGTGCAACAATCGCAACTCTCCCAATTTGGGCGCTCCAAAGATTCCTGGATGCTCACGCTATGGTCCGCCACCGCCGTGGATAATGGTGTTATTGCCGATTCGCGTTCCTACCTTGAACTTGTCGCCGCCGCCACCACCGGGCGCTACCTGGGCTGGGAGGCCTCGCTACTGCCAGCCCTGCGCGAATGTGATAACCCCGATTATTACCCGGAAGGTAGCATCGGTTGGCTCGCCCCCGGGGATGAGAATTATCTACACGAAGCACGCGAAGAAGCGAAGAAACTGGTGCCGCGCGGCCGGGAACTACCCCGGAATTTACGGGATATTTGCGCGCTGCTGCCCGAATTGCGCGGCCAGCGCTCCCGGCAGGCCCTCGCCTCCGGGCTCGGAGTGCTTATCGGGGACCGGCTGGTGGCCCATGCGCCGCTTGCCTGGGTGGCCTATCGCCAGTGCGGCGGTTTTTATCCCTGCCTGCTGGGGCTGGAACGCGATACCGCCTATTTCCCCGAATCTATCGTTGCCGAAGCTTATGACGCCGAAGCTGACCTGTGGGAACGCCTCCGGGAAGCGGTGCTGGAACTACCCGCGGCCGAGCAGTAACGAATACCGCGCCGCACCTTCAATTTGGCTGGCAATCCACCCCGGCCGCTGCCCGCTGATCTCAAAAGCGTGGCTGAAATAAAGATCTGTGCCGTGTACCACCACCCCGCCGAGTGGAAGAGCCGCAGCCTGGCGGGCTGCCTCCCGCACCGCATCGGCGCTAGCATCACCCAGGCGCAAGGTCGCCGCCGCGCTATCCGCCCCGCTGACCAGGGTGTTACGTAGCATCACCACCGGAACCTCAGAGCCATCCACGCGGAGCGTGGCCCCAAAACCGTATTCGGCCTGAGCCGCATCGCGCTGCCCGAGTAACGGAGCGAGCGCGGAAACCAAACCATTCCAGCGATACACCCCGGCCGTGCCCAGGAGTTCATCGAAACGGGTATCCACCCCGGCCGGGTCTGTGAACTGATCGGCATCTCCGGGTGCATTACCCACAAAAGGATTCATTTCTGGGCGCGCGGAAAACGTATCCTCCAAAATATCCCCCGCGCCGGCCACCGCTTCCGGCCCAAAAAGATCATCCTTTGTGGGGGGAACGTTATCGAGACCGCGCACGAATACCGCGGTAGCGTCAATAGCGGCGACGACGAGGAACTTCACCATGCTGGTCAGCCGCGAAAAAGGCAAGCCGGCCATGCGCAAAGCCAGATGCAGGACCACCTCATCCCCGACAATGCGTACATCCCCCAGAGAGAAGGTCTCAAAAACCCAGCCGGCCAGGCCGGTCACATCGATGAGATCCGCCCGGCCCACCCCGCAGCGCAGATTGAGATAGGAACGCCCCTCCCCATCGCGGGCGGGGGAAAGCTCCACAGTTTTTAGGTTGTGCCCGATCGCCACGGCCAGGCGCAGCCCTTCCGTGGAGGCCACCGGCCGCATCCCCGCCCGGCACGCGGTCACCACGCGTTCCCAGGTATTAATAATGTAGCCAGGTTCGCCGGGTTCGGCTTCCGGAATATCACCGAGGGAAGCGGCGATGGTGTCAATTTCCCGTCCGATAGCGTCCATCTCATCCATGGGGGAAGTCTACCCGGGGCCTGCGACAGCAAAATGTGGTGTTCACGTTCGGCGGGGCGGTGGGCGATATCATATTAAGTAAAAATATGGCGAATAACCGGGGAGAAAGTCCCGGCTGTGGAGTGACGCCCTCGCGCGAGGGGCTAAACTCGCGTAGGATTAAGCCCCGTCACCAAAAAGTAAGGGTACCCTTACTTACGAGCGCTGGGCCTCCTCACGGGTGTATCCACTCAGGACCTCAACGCCCAGTATAAGCCAGAAAGGGGATGGTGATGGGAATGGGATATAAACGGGGTGCGGTACGGGCCGGCCTGGCCGCGCTGCTGGTGAGCATGCTTGCTGTGGTGGGGGCTTGCGGGACTGCGTCGTCGCAAGGAAAAAACGCAGGAAGTGAGAAACCGCAGGTACTCACCACCTTCACGGTACTGGCAGATATGGCACGGAATATCGCCGGCGAACATATGGAGGTCGCCTCGATCACCAATCCGGGGGAAGAAATCCATGATTATCAGCCTTCGCCCGGTGATATTAAGCGCGCAGAAGGCGCCGATATCATCCTCTACAACGGCCTGGGCCTGGAGCGATGGTTTGAGAAATTCGTAGAGAATTCCACCGCCGAACGCGTTAACCTCTCCGATGGAATTGAGCCGGTCGCCATCGCGGAAGGTGATTACCAGGGCAAACCGAATCCGCACGCGTGGATGAGTCCGAAGAACGGCAAACTCTACGTGGATAATATGGTCGCCGCTTTTTCTAAGGTAGATCCCGATCATGCCCAGGCCTATCGCACCAACGGCGAAAATTACAAGAAGCAGCTGGATAACATCGCCGCAGATATGGACGCGGCCCTGGCTACCATTCCCGAATCCCAGCGCGCGCTGGTGAGCTGCGAAGGTGCTTTCTCCTACCTCACGCGCGATCACGGCCTGCAAGAAAAGTACCTGTGGGCAGTCAACGCCGAAGGCGCGCAAACCCCCAAGGCCAAGGCCGACCTTGAGAATTTCGTGCGCACCTCCGGGGTGCGGGCGCTGTTCTGCGAATCCACCGTGGACGACAAAATGGCGTCCGTTGCCGAAGACACCGGTGTTCCGGTGGCCGGCTTACTGTACGTCGACTCGCTTTCCGAAGCGGACGGCCCCGTGCCCACCTACCTTGATTTGCTTCGGTACGACGCCGATCTCATCACCCGCGGGCTCACCGGCAAGGCCGGCGAATCCGCGAGCGAACCCACGAAACCAGCCGGCAAGTAAACGCCGCTCGCATATAAACGCTGCTTTCACGTGAACGTTGCTAACACGGCAACGATGTTCGCAATATATGCAGCTCGCACCTACGCACAATCGCAGAAAGGCGGAGGAACGGTGGCAACACCAATAGAATCTCCGAAATACGCTCTGGAGGTGAGCGGTGTTCACGCGCGCTACGGCTCGGTGCAAGCCCTCACCTCGGTGAGCTTCGGGCTGACCCCGGGTGTTATTTGCGCCCTCGTGGGGCAAAACGGCTCGGGTAAATCCACCCTCATGAAATCAATTATGGGATCGGTGCGGCACGGAGGGGATATTACGATCCTCGGCCAGAGCGGCACCCGGGCCCGCAAAGCCGGCCTGGTCGGCTACGTTCCCCAAAACGAAGGCGTGGACTGGGCTTTCCCGGTCAGCGTCCGCGAGGTGGTGACCATGGGCCGCTACGGCTTCATGGGCCCCACCCGCCGCGCCCGCGCCGAGGACCGTGAGGCCGTGCGCCACGCCCTCGATATGGTCGAAATGACCCCCTACGCGGAGCGCCAGATCGGATCGCTTTCCGGTGGGCAGCGCAAACGCGTATTTATTGCCCGCGCCATCGCCCAGGGTGCCCAGCTCATGCTCCTCGATGAGCCCTTCGCCGGGGTGGATAAACCGTCGGAGACCATGATTATTGCGCTGCTCCAGAAACTGGCGGCTTCCGGGGTAACTATCCTGGTCGCCACCCACGACCTGGCCGGCCTGCCCCAACTGTGCTCCGAAGTGCTCCTCCTCAACCGCCGTGTTATTTTCCACGGCCCGGTGGCCGAAGCCATGAAGCCCGAGCACCTCATGCAGGCTTTCGGCGTCGTCCCCGATCACCACGAACCGGACCCGGCCGCGGACCCGGCCACGCATCTGCGCAAGGCAAAGGAGAATCGCTAGTGTGGTACGAACTTTTCGTTGAAATGTGGACGCACCCCTTTATGGTGCGCGGGGCTACGGTCACCCTCACCGCGGCGATAGTGTGCGCGGTCATCAGCTGCTGGCTGGTGCTCATTGGCTGGTCACTCATGGGCGACGCACTCTCGCACGCGATTCTGCCCGGCGTGGTTATCGCTTATGTGCTCGGGATGCCCTTCTCCCTGGGGGCGGTCATTGCCGCGCTCATCGCGGTGGCGCTGATTTTCCTGCTGCGCTCCACCTCGCGAGTCAAAGAAGATGCCTCCATGGGAGCAGTATTTACTTTGTTCTTCGCGGTCGGGTTGATCCTTATCAAACTCAACCCCTCCAATGTGGACCTCAACCACGTCATCTTCGGTGACCTGCTGGGCGTCACGCGCGCGGATATGATCCAGGTGGTCATCCTGGCCCCCCTCGCGCTCGCGATTCTGCTGTTCAAGCGGCGCGATCTGACCGCCTACGCTTTCGACCCTACTCACCTGCAAGCCATCGGCATCCGGGCCCGCACGCTCGGCGCGATTTTGCTCTTCTGCCTGGCGCTCACGGTGGTGACAGCCATGCAGGCGGTGGGCGCGATCCTCATTATCGCGCTGGTGATCGTGCCGGGAGCCACGGCTTACCTGGTTACCAATCGCTTCCGCGTCATGCTCATATTCGCCCCGGTTTTCGCGGCGGTGTGCGCGCTGGTGGGTCTGTACGTTTCCTACTGGCTCGACCTGCCTTCCGGCGCCGCGGTGGTCACGGCCCAGGGCCTCATGTTCCTGGTGGTCTGGTTGATTTCCCCGCACGGTTTGCGCGGGAAGCTCGAGGGCGCGCGCACCCGCGCTGCGGTTTCTATCTAGTACGACGACGCAGCTAGCGGGCGGTAGCCTTCCCCTAAAATATCGGTGCGCCAAGAAACAGGTGTGGCCCAGACCTTCGCGGTCCTGGGCCACACCTGTTTTTGCTAGTGCTTGATGTACTGGCTATGCGCTGCTTAGCTTGCGCTGTGTCGTAGCCATGCGCCGTGCTTGGCTAAGCGCTACTTAGCTATACCGGCGCCGCATCAGCATCCCGGTTCCCAGCAAAGCAATGGCACCAGCCAACAACCACGCGCTTTCCGCGCCGGTGGCGGTCAGCTTCTTCTTGATAATGCGGGTGGGCTTGCTCGAAGCCGTAGGTTCGGCCGTGGGCGCGGCGCTTGGGGTAGCCGGTGCGGTCGTGGGTGCGACTGTTGGCGCAGTCGGCGCAACGGTCGGTTCCGTGGGGGCTACGGTCGGAGCTGTGGGCGCGTCCGTGGGTTCAACCGTAGGTTGAACCGTAGGCTCGTTCGTGGGTTGAACCGTAGGATCGGTGGTCGGTTCGTTCGTCGGCTCGACCGTGGGCTCAACGGTCGGCTCCGGTGGAATGGGTGTTCCCGGGGTCAGCGTCGCAGCCTTCTGGGTGAAGCTCACCTGCGCGTTGAGAACAGTGCTGCTCCCATCGGCGAAGCTCACCTTGATCGGTAGCTCGTGAGTTCCGGTGGCAGCGTCCTTAGCCATTGTCACGGTAAGTGCGCCGTCGTTCGGATTAACCGCAACATCCCAGCCCTTCGGCAGGGTCGTGCCGTCATTGAGCGCGTAAGCACCGTTCGCATTGAGCGCGGGCGTGACCGCAGCGCCGTTAGCATCCGCGAAGCTCGGGGCGGCCACGTTCACGGTGACCGGGTCCAGATTCTCACGGGTTGCAGAGGCCGGCTGGTAAGCAGCGTTTACCGCGGTCACGGTGACCTGCGCGGTAGTCGAGACAATATCTTCCACCCAGGTACCCGCGGCGTCCTGCGTTTTCACGGCGCGCTTGTAGGTGACCGGGTAGGTGCCGGGCGTGCCAGTATCCACCTGGGACGCGTCGATAATCACGCGGGTGGGAATGCCGGTTCCGTCCGGGGCATCGTAATTCGCGGTGGAGTAGGTGATGACCTGCTTCGCATCGGTGAGCGCCTGCGGATTGCGGTCGCTTGTGAGGGTGGCCAGGTCGAGGTTGCCCGCCTGCGCTGCCTGCTCCGCGAGGCCGCGAATCGTGCTCAACTGGGCGCGTGCATCATAGGCGCTGTATTGCGGAATCGTGACATCGCTGGCCTCAACAACTTTGACCAAGCGCACGTGCGCATTGGAGAGCTCCGCGGCGAGCGGGGCATAAGCGCCCTCGTTCATCGCGATGGGAGCGCCCTGGGCGTCCACAAAACTGGGCTGTTGAGCGGACATGCTATAGGTGTACGCCGGCATAATCTCGGTGGCGGTTGCCCCAACGGAGTATCCCTTATCTCGGATCGCATCCCGAATCGGCATGAGGTCAACGTCGTAGGAGTTAATCTCGGCCGTTGAAATCTTCGAGATCATGCTCTCATAACCGGAGCACTGGGACCGCAGCCCGTTGGTGTAGGTGGTCTGGTATTGCAGATTGAAACCATCAGCAAAGGGGACCTTCTTCGCGGCATCCACATCCCGGTGCTTCACCGTGGGCATGGCCTGCTGCACAGCAAGAGGGACCTGGGTAAAGGGGCCGGACAGATCGTTGTAATTGGCAGCGCCGGACTTCTCCACAGCCACGAACTTCCCGGTGGTGCCGTGCTGGCTGGCCGCCCCGCCGTTATCGAGCTCGGTGAGCGGAGTGAAACCGCGGAAGCGGATAATACGCTTGTATCCTTCGGCTTTCTTCGACATAGCTTCGCCATAGTCGGTTCCAGCCAGAACGAGTTTGTAGTTCTGCAGTGAAGCAACTGGTGTCAAGCCAGTAAACGTAGCCGGGTCTTGATTAAACTTGAGCGGAACGTCTACCGTGATCACATCATCCGGGCCGGTAGAAGCCGGGAGGGTGCCGCGGAGCCATACCGTTGCCACGTTATCCCAGTCCGCATCGGTCATCATATCGAGGGTCTTTTGAGTGCCGTCCTTGAGGATGAACCAGATGGTGATCTTGGAGGATACGCCGGAAGTGGTGATGAATTCTTTGAGCTTGGGGCCGTCGACGACGAAACCGGACGGTTCGGATTGACTGCCAGTGGTGTCGTACTCGGCATCGCCATCGCGCAACCCGACCTGGTAGGTCAGTCCATAGAGCGGAGAAGCGGTATTGTTACGCACCTGGATTCGTGCGGTGAGCTGGGTCGTTTGCGTGAGGTCAATGAGATTGTTCCGCATGCACTTCAAACGCGTGAGCGGATCCACGCGAGGGTCGACAGGCATCGGGAAATTGTTGGAAGCCGAGCCGTCAGCTGCGCGCAGCTGCATGCCCACGCTGAATTTTGCGTCTTTGCCGTTCTTGTCTTGCGGGGTGATGAGGCTGCCATCACCGACTGCCAGGCCCGAAACGATGGCCGGGCTGGGGTGATCTGCTGTGGGAACGTCCGCGACGGCGAGTGGGGCTACGATTCCGCATCCCAGGACCGTGAGGGCGGATAGTGTTCCGACGGCGAGCTTGCGCATCTTTGCCATGATGTCCTATCCAGAGTTGTGATTACTTATGCTTCTAACCCTAAATGAAATTTGGTGTTAGTTAAAGCGAATATGGTGGGACAAAGTTCAAGTAACGTGAGCTGGGTAAATGGCCGGTGCGGGGGGCGGTGTGCGAATCGGCGGTGCTGTGCGAAAAGGAGGCCTGAAGCGGGTGTGCGTCGTCGTAAAAAGGTATAAACTCAAATTATTGAGGTGACAAACTTCGCGCAAGGGTGCGGAAAAAGAAATTGCTCCCCACCGGGATTTGCGTCACCGAGGAGGAGCTTCGCGCGCTCGAAGGGATTCGAACCCCCGACCTTCTGATCCGTAGTCAGATGCTCTATCCACTGAGCTACGAGCGCACAGTCACGAGGTGGCTACCAGCAAGCTCCTCAATAAAAAATTGAGGAGGCGAGCGATTAACCCGCCTCGTTTTGCGACAGATAAGAGTTTACATCGTTGCTCGGCGAGAACAAAATTTAGAGGCCAGGTGCGTTATGTTTCACATCTGGCCTGGCTGGGTTTGCGGTCATTGTTGGGTAGTGGCAACAGGTGTGCTGCCCGGCTGTGTAAGCGCATTCAACGGGATTCGGCCAGAAAGCTCCCACGATCTCGCGCGGTCGATGCTACTGTATGTACAGAGTAATGTTGATTGCGCGTAGTGGGGTGGTTTTGATGGCAAATGTATCTTTCCGGACGGATGATGAAACGAAGGCTCAAGCTGCGGAGTTATTCCGCGATCTCGGGTTGGACATGAGTACTGCCATCAATATGTTTTTGCGGCAGTCGATTGCCAGCAACGGCATTCCGTTCACACCACATCGCGGAAACTCGGCCAGTGCCGTGGCGAGAGCTGAAGTTGAGTCCCGCACCGGCGCTTCGTTTGGTAGCGTCGCTGAACTGATGGCGGATCTCAATGAGGCTGACTAGCGTCTTCCGTACGAATCAGTTCAAGCGCGATGCCAAGGCGCTGTTCAAGAAACATTACGACGCCGCAAAGCTGGCGAAGGCTATCGAAGCGTTGATGAGGCAAGATCGCGATGAGCTGCGCACGCGGTATCGTGACCATGCGCTGCGGGGAGGTTGGAAAGGGTGAAGTGTGTGCATCTCCCATTGCTGTTCGTCAGCTGTCCAAGTAGATTGACTAGTGATAGACCCCCGGTCAGGCCTCTAGCTTTTAGCAATGCACAAATGGCCGGGGCCTTTCTCTACGGGCAGGCTAAAGGCGCGTCGGAGAGTGGTGGAAACAAGACTTGGTGCGAATTGGATGTGTTCTTGCCGGAGAAGCCGGGGTTGGCCCGCTAATTCGTACATTTTCGGGCATGTGTAACTGCCTCATCACGTGCGCGTTGTACGATTTGGGCTTGTCAAGTTTTTTGTGTAAATGGTTTTATTTAGTTGGTTGGGAATCGGTCCGGGTAGTGAAGGGATAACTC
>NZ_JASPCQ010000023.1:0-18717 GCF_030230305.1 Actinotignum sanguinis | reverse complement strand
CGTGGGGAACAAGGAGGGGAGCACACCCGGAAAACCGGGGTGCTCCCCTCCCACACAGGAACTTCTGATACAGCCCCACCGTCGTCGTACCTTTAAATGCCAGCCACGCTACTGAGAGCCGTTTCACGCCGAAAAAATTTCCCTCCGGCCCGGGAGAGGAATATGCTATTGGCAATTTGAGCCAAAATCAGGAAGGCTCAGGAAAATTCGGAGGCACACGCACTTATGTCCGTGACGGAAACGACAACCACGACCGCCACTTACCCGATTGATCACCCTATCGATGGGAATCTCACCGTTCCCGCCAGTTCCGGCGTTTCCGGTGTTCCTGATTCCGCAGGAGTTAACAACCGGCCGGACGAGGATTTCTCATTCGGAGTTGTTCCCACTTCAAGCCGACGTTCCTTTTGGGCCGTCGGCTTTGTTATGCTCGGCTTCACTTTCTTCTCCGCGTCCATGTCGGTCGGAGCGAAGCTCGGCATCGGCCTAGACCTGGGCGGCTTCGTGGCCGCCGTCTCCATCGGCGGCGCCATCCTCGCCACCTTCACCGGGGCGCTGGCCTACGTGGGCGCGAAAACCGGGATGGGCGTGGACGAACTCGCCCGCCATTCCTTCGGCCGCTTCGGCTCCTTCCTTCCCTCCTTCCTCATCGCCTTCACCCAGATGGGCTGGTTCGGCGTGGGGGTGGCCATGTTCGCTATCCCCACCGCGGAAATCCTCAATATTAGCCCCTGGCCGATCGTGCTGATCGCCGGCGGCCTTATGACCGCCTCCGCCTACTACGGCATCAAGGCCATCGAGATCGTCTCCTTCATCTCCGTGCCGCTCATCGCCGGGCTGGGCACCTACTCGATGGTGACCGCCACGGTGGACGGCGGCGGCCTCACCCGCATCTTCGCCAACACCAGCGGCATGCCGGTGATGGTGGGAGTTGGCCTGGTGGTCGGATCCTTCATCTCGGGCGGCTCGGCCACCCCGAACTTCACCCGCTTCGCCGGCTCCGCGAAATCCGCGGTTATCACCACCGTTATCGCCTTCCTCCTCGGCAACACCCTCATGTTCTCCTTCGGCGCGGTGGGCGGTGCCTTCACCGGCAAGGACGATATTTTCTACGTGATGATCGCTCAGGGCCTGGCTTTCCCGGCCCTTATCGTGCTGGGCGCCAATATTTGGACCACGAATAACAACGCCCTCTACACCACCGGCCTGGGCTTCGCGAATATGACGAAGCGCCCCAAGAAGCCGCTGGTTATTATCGCCGGCATTCTCGGCACCCTGTGCGCGCTGTGGCTCTACGACAACTTCGTGGGCTGGCTGAGTTTCCTCAACGCCACCCTGCCCCCGATCGGCACCGTGCTGGTGGCCGACTACTTCGCCAACCGCCGCGCCTACCACGCCATTGTGGAGGCGGTGGAAACCGGTCGGATCTGCGCCGCGGATACCTCGAATACTTCAGCGACCCGCGCGGTGGCCTGGCCTGCGGTTATCGCGGTGGCTGCCGGGGCCCTGGTGGGCTGGACCATCCCGGTGGGGATTGCCTCGCTCAACGCTATCGTTGCCGCGCTGGCCGTGTATTTCGCTGGCCGCGGCGTCGTCGCCACAATGAAGTAACCGCCCGCGCACCGCACTGCACCCGTACCCGCGCAACCGAAAGGAGCATCCGTGAGCACCCAGATTTTCCGGAATCTGCGCATCGAAAACGCTGACCACCTGTCCGATATCACCGTGACCGACGGCATCATCACCGCGATCACACCCGCAGCTTCGGCACCCGCACCCGTGTCCGGTACGACGGCGCAGCCGGGTCACGCGCCAGCCGCGCAGGTCCGCGACTTCGGCGGGCGCCTGGCCCTGCCCCCCATCGTGGAATCTCACGTCCACCTGGACACCACGATGACCGAGGGCGATCCGCATCCCAACGAATCTGGCACCCTCTTCGAGGGCATCGAGATCTGGTCGCAGCGCAAGGCAAAGCTCACGGTGGAGGATGTCAAGGAGCGGGCCATGCGGGCGATCCGCCAGCAGGTGCGTTTCGGGATCCAATACATCCGCTCCCACGTGGATATCAATGACCCCAAGCTCACCGCGCTGCACGCGCTACTCGAATTGCGCGAGGAATTGCGCGACCACGTGACCTTGCAGCTGGTGGCGTTCCCGCAGGAGGGCATCGAATCCTATCCGCACGGGCGCGAGCTACTGCGCACCGCCGCCGAGCTGGGTGTGGACGCCATCGGCGCCATCCCGCATTACGAATTCACCCGCGAATACTCGGTGAGCTCGCTGAATTACGCGGTGGGACTCGCGCAGGAATTCAACCTCCTCATGGACGTGCATTGTGATGAGATCGACGACGGCGCTTCGCGCGGCCTGGAAACCCTGGCTACTCGGGCCTACGAGGCGGGTATCGGGGAGAAAGTCACGGCCTCGCACACCACGGCCATGCATTCGTATAACAATGCCTATTTCATTCGGCTGCTGCGACTGCTCAAGATGAGCGGAATCAATTTCGTCTCCAATCCGATGGTGAATACCCATCTGCAAGGCCGGACGGATACGTACCCGAAGCGCCGCGGCGTGACGCGGGTCAAGGAGCTGACAGAGGCGGGCATCAACGTGTCCTTCGGGCAAGACGATATCGTCGATCCGTGGAATCCCCTGGGCACGGGGTCGCTGCGCGATGTCACCCTCATCGGCCTGTACGTAACCCAGATGATGGGGGCGTCCCAGATCGATCAGTCCTACCGCTTCATCACCCATAACGGAGCGCGCACGCTCCACCTGCCCGATTACGGGATCGCGGTGGGTAACCCGGCCAATTTCATTGTGTTGGGGGCGCAGTCCTGGCGTGAAGCCCTGGCATTCCACGCGCCGGTGGTGGCTTCGTACCGGCGCGGCGAGCTGCTTTTCGAGTCCACCGAGCCGGAGCGCGCCTGGCATTTCTAAGCGCTTGCTTTGCGCGTGCGTGCACGTGCGCGTGGCGGGCGTGTGGCGCGATAAGCGCGTGGCGGGCGTGTGGTAAGCGTGTGGTAAGCGTGTGCGCGTGGTTTTCCCGGACCCTCGGCCGAGCGACAGGCCGGGGGTTCGGTGAATTTAAGCCGGTGGCCGGTGGCCTATGTGCGACTGGTCGCCGGCGTCCGGCGGGTGCTGAGCCACTCTCGGGCAGCCTGCGGGCTGCCCGCTGCGATTTTCTGCGAGCATGGCAGTCAGCAAGTGGCAACCGCCGACCTCCAGGTCACAAAATGCAACGGCAACTACATTAACTTTTCTAAATCATGCGCTGGTGTTGCTTTCTGTGAGCCCCCACGCTGAGGCGTTACATTCTGTGAGCTCCCACGTTGAGGTGTTGCATTCTGGAAAGCACCCTAGTCGGGACGTTGCTTTCTATTCACTACCGCCACAGGGCGTTACTTTTTGTGAAACCGACGGCGACACTAACCACGCACCATCACCCAAACCCACAAAGTGGTACTGGAGCTACAACCAACACCCAATTCCCTGTCGGCTAGTACCACTTCATAAAGACCGATGTCGTACAAGACCACTGTGCCCTCACCTCACGGAGCAGAAGTCCAGCCAAACCCCCAGTACCCCGCATAACCAGCCCTCCACACGCAACTCGACACACCAACCCACCACGCCGGCCGAGCCAGGGTGTTTTTCCGAGGTGTACTTCGCATGTACGACATCCGCACTACACCCCAAACAACACATACCACCCCCTTGCGCCGCCTATTTTACATGTGTAAATTAGACAACATGACAGAGGTACACGCAGACATTCCACGTGGCGGCACGAGCGGAACGCCGAACGCAAACCAACACGATACCCTCGGCCCTGCCGGGGACGACCCGCGCGCCCGGCGCTCCTACGAGGCCCTGGTGCACGCCGCCGCCTCCCTCATTGATAGCGGCGCCGCTATTGACGACCTCACCGTCTCCTGGATTACGCGGGAAGCCGGGGTCACCCGCCCCACCTTCTACCAGCATTTTTCCGGGATCAGCCAGCTGGTGCGCGCCGTCGTCCTCACGCGTCTCCACGCGATTTTTGACGCCACCCCGGTTCCCACCTCAGAAGAACCTTCGCTTGACGTGCAGCGGCAGGTACTCCTCCCCATGCTCACCACTCTGCTTGAGCACCGCCACCTCATTGTCGCAACCCTCACCAGCTCCGCGGCTCTCGGTAGCGCAGCTCCGATTATCGCGGCCATTCGTGATCGCCTGCTCAGCGCCCCGGCCATTCGCGCCCGCGGCCGCGTCATGTTCGGCACATCTGCACCGGAGGCACCACGTCCGAACGGCAACGCGCCAGCGCACACAGGCACGCCAGCGCGAACAAGCGCACCAACGGTCCCGCCCGTGTCGGCTGCCCAGCCCGGCTCCTATCCTCCGCCCTCGAAAGCGGAGATGGACTTTGCTTCCATGGTGGCCGCAGGCCTGCTCTGGCGCGTGCTCCACTGGATGACCGAAGAACCCGCAGATCCCCAGGATCTTCCCCGCCTCGCCACCGAAGTGGGCAGTTTTACCCGCGCCGCCTATGGAGAACACTCATGAGCAAATCACGAAGCACCACCGCGCAGCCCGGCACGCCGCGCGCCGCCACCGAAACAGCACCAACTCCGCAGCCGCTCGCGCAGCAGATCACGCAGCCTGCTCCTTACCGTAGCTGGCGGGAGCGCATCCGCCCGGCGATTATCATGTTCGGGCTCGCCATTATTCCCATGATCTACGCGCTGATTCTCACCGGCGCCTACGATGACCCGCTCGGCAACCTCAGTGAGATACCGGCCGCGATTGTGAACGAAGACCGCGGCACACAACTGGATGGGTCCGAGGTGAATCTAGGCGCAACGATCACCACCAAGCTCCTGGAAACCGAGGAACGCCAGAACTTCCAGTGGCGAGAATACTCGGCCGCGGAAGCCACCCAGAAACTTGCAAATGGCCAGGTCTACGCGGTACTCAGCATTCCGGCGTCGTTTTCCAACGATGCTACCTCGGTGGCGCGCGGCCCGGGCGCTGCCACCCGCGCCCAGCTTTCCTTCGTCACCGACGATGCCCTTAACTATATTGTCGGCAATGTGGGACGCGTCATCGCCTCCACCGCTACGGCGGCGGTTTCGGAGGAGGTGTCAGCCGAGTACCTTGACGGCATCTATCTCTCCTTCGGGACGTTGAGCGAGCAGCTCCGCGCCGCGGCAGGCGGGGCCGGAGAGCTGGGTGCCGGGCTGCGCGATGCTAGCCGCGGCGCAACCCGACTCACGGCTGGGGCCGGCGAACTGGCCGAGGGTGCCGGGCGCCTCGCCACCGGAACGGAAACCGTGGCTGCCGGCGCGGGGCGTTTGAACGACGGCGCAGCTCAGCTCGCCGCAGGAGCGGGCGATGCCGCCGGCGGGGCGGGCGCCCTCAGCGAGGGAGTATCCCGGGTAGCCGAGGGGGCCAGTGCTGCAAGCCTTGCGGCCGGCCAGCTCCGGGATGGAGCTACGCGCAGCGCCGCGGGCCTCGATACCTTGGCGGCCGGTAGCCGCGATCTGGCCGCGGGCAGCCAGAAAGTTGCGGAAGGGAACGCCGCGCTGGCGAAGGGTACTAGCCAGGCCCTAGCCGGAGCGCAGCAGCTGAGTGCCGGATCGGAGAAACTTACCGGCGGCCTGAGCACCCTCGATGACGGTCTGAGCACCCTTATCGCTATGTACGATGTGCTGCCCCCGGAAGTGGTGAAAGCCAAACTCTCCGAAGCGCAGGCCGGCACCGCGCGCCTTCTTGAGGGATCCGCCCAGCTCCAGGGAGGAATCGCCACCCTCGTCGGCGGCGGGCCTGGCGCGGGCCTTGGGCCCGATGCGGGCCTTGGACCTGACGCGGGCGGCGAGAGTGGCGGATTGACCGCGCTTGCCAGCGGGGCGCAGGCCGCGAGCGCCGGAGCGGCACAGCTCAAAGACGGCGCCGCCCAGCTGGCCGCGGGCACGGAGCGCGCCGCCGCGGGAGCCCAGCAAGCTCTTGCTGCCACCACGGAATTTGCCCAGCAGCTTGATACTCTCGCCACGGGAAGTACTCGGGCGGCCACCGGAGCCACCCGCCTCGCGGACGGGACCGCGCTTCTCGCCACCGGAAGTAGCGAACTGGCCAACCGCGCCCCCGAACTAGCCGCCGGGGCGCGGGCCGCCCACAGCGGGGCCGCCCAGGTGAGCAGCGGCGCCACCACGCTTGCGAATAACCAGGGAACTCTGCGCGATGGCCTGCATACCCTGCGCGAGGGTGCCACCACTCTAGAAGTGAAACTCTCTGAAGGCGCGGAAAAAATCCCGGTCTACACCCCGGGCGAATCGGAAACGATGCAGCGGGTGGGCGCCACCCCGGTGGAGTTGAGTACCACCCGCGCTCATCCCGTCAGCGATTTCGGTGCGGCAGTCGCCTGCTACTTCATCGCGCTGGCGATGTGGGTTGGCGCTATCGGCCTCTACCTCATGAGGCCCCCTCTCTCGCGCCGCCTCACGGCGGCGCGAGTATCCGGGCTGACGCTCGGTCTCGGTTCGGTTGCTATCGGGGCACTCATGGGAATAGTGCAGGCGGGCCTGCTGGTCGGGATACTGCACTTCTTCGGGAATGTGGATCTCATCAACCCGGGTGCCACCTTCGCTATCTGCATCACCTCCTCACTTGTGTATATCGCGATCAACCAGGCCCTCATTGCGCTCTTCGGAGCCCCGGGGCGGTTCATTGCGCTTCTCATGATCGTGATCCAGTTGGGAGCGGCTGGCGGCATCTACCCGGTGGAAACCGCCCCGGGCTTCTTCCGGGCCGTCCACCCGTTGCTGCCCGTCACTCACACCGTTAACGCGCTGCGGGCCGCGATTGCGGGTGGCCCGATTGATACCGGTACCTATGCGGGTGTGCTCGGGTTGTGGTTCGCCGCCTCGGTGTTGGCCACCGTCCTCGCCGCCATCATCACAAGACGGCGCACCAACCACCCCGACGCGTCCCGGCCCCGGGAGGCGAAAGCCGGTAGCGGCGTCGTCGTACCAAAAAATGAGGAGGCCCTCGCTACTGCACAGTAATTTCTGAGTCCTATTTACCGCTAGGTAAGGGGAGCCTAATATGGAGGTGCTCCGCGGATCGCCCGCGGGGCACCTCTCCTACTGTTCGCGGAGGAATGGGATGACGGCTCAACTCACCCACGCAGATGCCGGCACCGCCCCGAACGGCGGCGCCGCCACGCGTGTCGATACGTATAAAGAAAAACGCGCGCAAGGACAGCGCGCCCTCAAAGAACTCATGGCACCGATTGCCCCGCGCCTGGCGCTCGGCCGCTTCGTGGCGGTGTGCTCCTCACTCGTGGCCGTGGCGCCTTTTATTGCGCTGGTGCGCATCGGTGACATTCTGCTGCCGGCCTGGCGCGCGGGAACCCCGATAGATAACGCGGCGCTCAGCTGGAATGTCAAACTACTTGCCGGGGCTTTTTGCACCCAGCTGCTCCTCTATTTCCTGGCGCTCACCATCACGCATTTCGCGGATCTCAAACTCCGCGGCCTGCTCCAAGAGCGCATTATCGCGCAGATTTCACGCGCGCCGCTCTCGTGGTTCTCCCGGGCGCGCTCCGGGCAGATCCGCAAGGCGATTCAGGCCGACACCACCACGCTGCACACCCTGGTGGCGCACGCCCCGGTGGAAACCACGGCCGCGGTCGCCACCCCGCTCGCCCTCGTCATTTTTGCCTTTACCGTGAATTGGCGACTGGGGCTCCTCACCCTCATCCCGCTGCCCTTCTATTTCGCGGCGCAGATGTTCATGATGCGCGATATGGGCGAAAAAACCGCGGAGATGGACGACCGGCTCAGCTACCTCGCCGCGCGCGGGGTGGAATTCGTGGAAGGCATCCAGGTGGTCAAAAGCTTCGGGAAAGTCGGCCACGCACACCGCGCTTTCGCCCGCGCCGCCGATGATTTCGGGAATTTCTACTGGGACTGGTGCGGCCCGATGCTGAAAGGCTCCGCGCTGGCCATGTCCTTCATTTCCGCGCCGGTGGTGCTGCTGGTCAATATGGGGCTCGGCTCGCTGATTCTGGCCGCCGGCGCCGCCACCCTCCCCGAGGTCATCGCCTGCTCCCTCATCGGCCTCATCGTGCCGCTCACCTTCGACACCCTCTCCACCAGCATGTGGTCCTATCAGCTGGCCGGTAATTCCGCGCTGCGCATTATCGAGGTGACGAGCGTGGAGCAACTGCCCCGGTTAGAGGCCCCCGCCGAAGAATCCGAAGCCCCCGCAGCCGCACCCACCCGGGAGGCCGCGGGCGGCGTCGCCCCCGCGCACGTGGTGTTCGACAACGTCAGCTATTCCTATCCGCGCGCCGGGCGCACCATCCAGGCCCTCGACGGCGTCTCCCTCACGCTGCGCCGCGGCACCGTGACTGCCCTGCTCGGCCCGTCCGGTTCGGGCAAATCCACCCTGGCCACCATGCTCGCGCGTTTCCGCGACCCGGATAGCGGGCGGGTGCTCCTCGACGGGCACGACCTGCGCACCCTCTCCGAAAAAGACCTCTACAAGCGGGTCGCTTTCGTGCTGCAAGACGCGCACATGCTGCGCATGTCCGTGCGCGATAACATTCGCCTCGCGCACCCCGATGCCGACGACGCCGCCATCGAGCAAGCGGCCCGTGCCGCCAATATTTGGGAAGATATCTGCGCCCTTCCCGCGGGGCTGGACACCGTGCTCGGGGAAGATACCGCAATGTCAGGGGGCCAAAACCAGCGCCTAGCTATCGCGCGGGCCCTGCTGGCCGACGCCGATCTGCTCATTTTGGATGAAGCGACCGTAGCCACCGATCCGCAGTGCGAAGCGGAAATCCAAAGCGCCCTCAACCGTCTGGTGGCCGGGCGCACCGTGCTCGTCATCGCCCACCACGCCGAATCCGTACTCGGGGTGGACCAGGTGTGCATTTTGGAACAGGGGCGGATTTCCGCCCTGGGTACCCCGGAGGACGTAGCCGCGCATCCCTTCTGGGTGCGGCTCATGGAAGGACGCGAATATGCCTAAAACCTCTGACTCCACGAATACCTACGGCAACCACACGCACGCCGGGCGTTTTTCCGATCCGCTCCTGGTGCACGCCTACGGCTCCGTCCTCACCGAGGAAGGCCACGGCTACTATCGCCGCTCCATTACCTTGGTTATCCTCTCCGGGATGATCGAAGGGCTCGCGCTCCTCACCGTGGTACCCCTGGCGCTGACATGGTCCACCGGCACCCCGACCCTCGGCTTGGACGTGGGCGGCTGGATCAGCGTGCTCGCCGCGCTCGCGGTCACCGGGCTGCTCACCGCTTACGTTCAGGCGGTGATGGCCTATACGGCCGCCATGGACGTGATCCGCCACAGTCTCAGCCTGCTGGGCGACCAGCTTTCCCGCCTGCCGCTGGGCTGGTTCCGCTCCGGCTGGGCCGGTACCCTCTCGCGCCTGGTCACCGACGGGCTCATGGCTATCGGCCAGGGCATCGCCCATTTCACCACCCCGATTATCCGCAATGCCACCGCAGCGCTGGTGCTGCTGGTGGGCATGTGGATCTGGCAGTGGCAGCTGGGGCTTGCACTCACGGTTGCGTTCCCGCTGCTGTGCGCGTTGGCCGCCGCGGCTCGGGTATTACGACGCCGCTCCGAACTGGCCACCAGCGCCACCGAAAGCGATCTGGCGGATCGGATTGTGGAATACGCCCGGTGCCAGCCCATCCTGCGGGCCACTGGCCAGGCCGCTACCTTCGCGCCGCTCCAGGCTGCGGTTCGGGCGAACCTCGCTGCCCAGCGCCGTTCGCTCTGGCTGGGCATCGCTGCCAATCTGCTCTCCGGGGTGGGTGCGCAGCTGCTGGTGGTCAGTCTCATCGCGCTGGCCGTGCATCTATGCACGGGCGGGCTTCTCAACCCGGCGGCCACCCTCGCCTTCCTCGGGGTGGCGCTGCGGTTCATGCGAAATCTGGAGGATTTCACCTCCTTCGTTATGGCAACGGAAGTGGCTCGCACTCCGCTTGACTCCATGCGCGAGGTGCTTGATGCGCCGGTACCCAACGAGCCGGCCAGCGACGTCGCCCTTCCCACGCCCGGCGAAGTTGCCCTCACGGACGTTCGTTTCGGGTACCGCGCCGATACCCCGGTGCTGGACGGCGTGAGCTTCACCGCCCGCCCGGGCACCCTCACCGCGATTGTGGGACCCTCCGGGGCGGGCAAATCCACCCTGTTCCGCCTCATGTGCCGGTTCTGGGACGTGGATGGCGGCAGCGTGAAAATCGGCGGGGTGGATGTGCGTGATCAAACGACGGCGCAGCTCATGGCGCAACTGTCCATGGTGTTCCAGGATGTTTATCTTTACGACGACACCCTCGAAGCGAATATCCGGGTGGGCCGCGAAGGCGCCACGGATGCCGAAGTGCGAGCGGCGGCGGATATGGCCGGCGTGAGCGATATTGCCGCGCGGTTGCCCGATGGCTGGGAAAGCCCTGTCGGCGAACGCGGCGGGATGCTTTCTGGTGGGGAACGCCAGCGGGTGTCCATCGCGCGGGCGCTCCTCAAACACGCTCCTATCGTGCTTTTCGATGAAGCCACCTCAGCCCTCGATCCGGAAAATACCGCCGCTATCCGCGCCTGCATTCAGCAGCTACGCCAGGAAGCAACCGTGCTGGTCATCGCTCATAAGCTGGAAACGGTGCAGGGCGCGGACCAGATCGTGGTACTCGACGCGAGCGGTACCGTGCGCGAAGTGGGTACGCACGCCGAGCTGCTGGAAAGCGGGGGACTGTACCGGAAGTTCTGGGAGGATCGACGGCGTGCGGCCGGCTGGCAGCTGGGAGCCGCGGCGGAGTAGCGCCGACCTGGCGGAATGCCGCTGCTTTGGCGGGGTAGCTTCGCTCCGGCGGGGTGCCACCGCCTCGGCGGCGTAGCGCGACTTCGGCGGAATAGTGCCGCTCTTCGCGTGCAAATCGCGGGATCGCCGGTGCGTTTCAGCACGCCCGGCGGGCTCTTTTGCAGCGTAGCTTCGGGCTAATAGACAGTCCGCACACCCGTCCGCAGCCCTAAAAGGGGTCTAATGACGGCGTGTCGTTGGCTTGGATTCGGCCCGGAACTACCGTGAACCGCGTCCCGCAAACAAAGTGTGCGGGAGAGCACCGTTTCGGGGCGATTTCATGTCTCTAACGCACACCCTGTGGGAGGCGATGTCCCGGACTTACACTTTGCATAGCCGCCACGCCGCACCGGCGAGGAAGGTATGTTTTTCCGAGATGTACTTCGCATGTACGACAAGCACAGTACAGCTCTAAAAACAGATACCCCCTCCCCAGGTGCTGGTGTGACTATTGAACTTCGTGAGACCCGTGATGATCTCGCGGGCAGCCCGCAGGATCCGCCCGAAATCAAAGCACAACGGCAACCAGGTTAAGAAATTGTTTTGATGTCGCAGGGGCGCATCCTGTAGGGCTTGCTGTTGATGCGTTGCTATTTATGGGCATCGCAGCTCACATCATCTACGCTTACCCGTGCAGAGCGGGTGGTCGCTACAAGGCAACCCCTGGATATAAAACCACTTTTGCCCATTTCCCCGTAATCCTACAAATTGCAACGTAACCGGCCTACATTTTGCAACGTAGCAAGCCTACAAAATGCAACGTATGGGCTCTATATTTTGCAACCCACCCTCTAGACTGGGGGTATGGACACGGAAGCAGTTGCAGGAATTCCCTCACTTCCCCCGGCTTCGGGAATTTCATTCTCACCGGCTCTTCCGTTCCGGCAGATGACATCACGCGCCACACCGGCGCCGGGCGTTTCACCCGCATCCGCCAGCGCACGATGACCTGGCAGGAAAAGGGGCGCAGCTCCGGCGCGGTATCCCTCGACAAGCTCCTCGCCGGGGAGCCCGTTTCCCCGAACCTCAGCACGTCTTCTCTCGATTCTGTGATTGAGGCTCTGCTACGCCCTGGCTTCCCCGGGATGCTTGAGCTGGAAGGCGAGGCGGCGTCCTTCGCGCTCACCAGCTACCTCCAGGAAGTTGCCCGTGCCGATGTTCCTCGGATTATTACCTTGCGCCAAGATCCGCAGCTCATCTTGCATCTGCTTCGGGCCCTGGCCCGCTCGGTGGCAACCGAGGTCTCCATCGCCACTCTCAAAAAGGATCTGGACGCGGTTTTCCCCGCGTCGAGTCGGCAAACGGTATCCACGCTTCTGGATACTCTCGGATTCATTTTCGAGTCCGCGGTTGTGCACGATCTCAGCGTTTTTGCCGAAACCCTGGGCGGGCACGTGCGGCATTACCGCGATTCCTACGGACATGAAATCGATGCGGTGCTGGAATTCCCCGGAGGCGTGTGGGCGGGCGTCGAAGTCAAACTCGGAGGTGGGCAGATCACCCAGGGCGCGCACAGTCTCAAAAAAGCGGTCGCCCAAATTACACCCGAACGCGGCGAACCCGCTTTCCTTGCCGTTATTACCGGCACGGGAATAACCGGGCCCGCAGCCGAGGGCGTTATCACTTTCCCGCTCAGCACACTCGGCCAATAACACCGACCAGTAACGCTGCCCCCCTTCGCCACACTTCCCCGCGCCAACACAAATAACGTAAAGCTAACTTGACGTCAAGCCTGCTTGACATTACGCTGGTACCATACCCGCTCCAGTAGCTCGAAAGGCGGTGACCCCATGGCTAACACCTTCAACAAGCAATCGACCTGGGGATATGTACGCGGCACTCACATCTCCACACTAAAGATCGCGTGCCCGGCCGGGCTTCCCTTAGCCCTTATCGCCGGCGCTATCCGCGCGTATCTCAACCCATCCACTTTAGAACCGTGGCTGGCCACAGCACTCTATGCGGCATTTTTCTACGTCCCCCTCACGCTTCTCCTCTGGGTTACCCTCGTTGATCGCAGCACACTTCCAGGAGCTGCGGATAAGCCGCAACTCTCAGTGGAATCCCACTGGCACACCCGGGCGGCCGGCACCGCCTTCTTGGCCACCCTGACCGCCTGCGGCATTGGAGCGTTCGTAGCCACCGGCACTGTTTCAATGACATTGGCCGGAGTCATCGCTTTCGCGATGCTCAGCTACGCACTTGCGTATATGCGGGAGAAGAATCGCTAACGGCATGGACAACAACATTCCCGAGCTGCGTAAACAGCGCGGCTGGTCCCAAGAAAAACTCGCCAGCATCCTAGGCGTGAGCCGCCAGACGATTATTTCTATCGAAAAAGGCAGATTCGACCCATCCCTTCCTCTAGCTTTCAGCATCGCCAGCGTCTTTGAGCGAAAAATCGAAGATATTTTTACGCCGGATACCGACCCAGACCCTAGATCAGGCACCACCCTGAATAGCACGTCGCGGTAAGGAGCCCAACCACCCCCGCGCATACTCATACTCACCCCTGGATTTTCAAGCATATACAAGGATTTTCACGCCACATAACTGTTGACACTCCGCACTTCACTCCATAAAGTTAGGGTCACCTAACCACTAGGTCGGGACTCGGCTTCACGCCCCGACCGCTAACAAAGGAGCATTGGTGAAACGCCGTGTCATGACCGTTGCCCTGAGCGCGCTCTGCGCCGGGTTGCTGGCGAGCTGTTCCGCATCTTCCACCTCTACCGAATCACCTACCAGCTCGAGTGGTGCCAGCGCAGCTGCGTCGTCGGCCTCCCCCGCCACGGGCGATGCCGCAAGCGGCCCGATCACCGTGACCGATCAGCGCGGCCACCAGGTGGAAGTCACGCGCCCGGTGCAAAAAATTGCCTCCGCGGTGATCCCCGCGCCCACCATTATTGCCGCGGTAGATGGATCCTGGGATCGCATTGTTGGGATTAACGAATCGCTGCTGGTCGCCAATAAACAGGGCATTATTTCGAAGATTTTCCCTGCCTCGGTGACCACCCCGGTCATCGCGGATCGTCAATTCACCCCGAATATGGAAACTATTCTGGCGCAGGATCCGGATGTATTTATTCAGTGGGGTGACCGTAGCGAGGATCTTATTACCCCGATTGAGTCGGCCGGTATTCCGGTGCTCGGGCTCAAGTACGGCACCCAGGAAAATCTGGAAACCTGGATCAAGCTTTTCGGTGAAATTCTCGGCAAGGAAGATCGCGCCGCGCAACTCATCGACTATATGCACAGCGAACAGGAGTCGATATCCAAGCAGGTCGCAGCGCTGGGCAAGCCCAAGCCGCGCGGGCTGCAGCTGAGCTACTCGGCGGAGAAAATGTCCGCAAATACCGAAAAGAGCTACGGGCAGCACGTATTTGATGTGGCCGGAATTCAGAATATGGCCACCTCGGATGTGGTGCAGGATGGAATCGTCTCCCCGGAGCAGATCCTGGCCTGGGATCCGGAAATTATTTTCCTTTCCGCTTTCGACAAGGCCGTTCCCGATGACCTTTACAACGATCCGCGCCTGGCCGAAGTAAGTGCGATTAAGAATAAGCGCGTCTACCGCGCCCCGCTGGGCGTGTACCGCTGGCAGGTTCCGTGCGCGGAATCCCCGCTGTACTGGAATTACGTAGCGGCCCTCGCCTACCCGGGTGAATTCAAGGTCGATATGCCCGCGCTCATGCGCGAAAAGACGAAGTGGGTCTACAACTACGATCTCACCGACGAAGATATCGATCTAGTTCTGCGCACCGATATTAATGCCGGCAGCGCCAATTATGACGTTGTCCGCTAAATCCGCAGATTCAGCGACCAGCACCATCGCCCGGCGCCGCACCGCGGCTTTCGCGGTGCTAGTTATCACCACCATCGCGCTGCTCGGCGCGATGGTGGTGGCGATGGGCATGGGCCAGCTCTCCATTAGTGCTCCGGACGTGGTGCGTATTCTCTTCTCAAGTCCGGATGATGTGGATCGCTCGGCCCTCGTGGCCATTAACCAGATTCGGGCTCCGCGGGTCGTTCTTGCCGTGGTGCTCGGTGGTTGCCTGGCTGTTTCTGGCGCGGTGCTCCAGTCCCTGTTCCGAAATCCGCTGGTCTCCCCCGATATCGTAGGGGTGTCCTCCGCGGCTGCCTTCGGCGGGGTACTGGCGATTCTGGTGGGCACCTCGAGTTTCATCCTCATGGGTTCCACTTTCATTTTCGGGCTCTCCGCGGTGGTCTGCGTGATGCTCATCGGGCGGATTCGCTCCCATTCGGCCACGCTGACCATCGTGTTGGCAGGCGTGGTAGTTTCCGCGTTCTTTAATGCGATGGTCTCCCTCATGACCTACGTGGCCGACCCGTACAGCAAACTTCCATCGATTACCTTCTGGCTCATGGGCTCCTTAGCTGCGGCGTCGTGGGCAAAAGTAACCACCATTATTATTCCCGTCATTATTGGCCTTATCGTGGTGGTGGCGCTGCGCTGGCGTATTAATGTGCTCTCGCTAGGTGATGAGGATGCCCGAGCACTCGGCATTAATCCGAGTACGATGCGCTGGGTGTGCATTTTCGCCGTCGCTCTTCTCACCGCGGCTTCGGTGGCCGCCGCTGGCATTATTGGTTGGGTGGGTCTGGTGATCCCGCATCTGGTGCGCCTGCTGGTGGGGCACGATAATCGCGTGGTTATCCCGGAGTCTTTCCTCATGGGTGGGATGTATCTCCTCATTATTGACACGATTGCGCGCAATGCGACCTCGGTGGAAATCCCGGTGGGAATTTTGACCGCCACCATCGGCGCCCCGGTATTTATCGGGCTGCTCATTCGGCGCGCACGGAAAGGGCGGGCTCTTGCTTAAGGCAGAAAATCTTGGGCATCACTATCGTGGTGGCCCGTGGCTGTTCCGCGGTGTTGAACTGGAAGCCCGCCCCGGCGAAGTGCTCACGGTGCTCGGCCCGAATGCGCGCGGGAAAACCACCCTGCTGACCTGCTTGGCCGGGGTGCGCACCCCGGTGGAAGGCACCGTGCATTCGGACGGGCCCATCGGCTACGTGCCGCAATCCCACGCGGCGAACCACCAGTTCACCGTGCATGACATGGTCCTCATGGGCCGGGCTCGCACCATGCGAGTTTTCGCCAGCCCCTCGGCGGCCGATAGCGAGGCCGCGTGGGAGGCCCTCGAACGGGTAGGCATCGCACACCTGGGTGGGGCTACGTATGCCGAGCTCTCCGGCGGGCAACGCCAGCTCACGCTCATTGCCCGCGCGCTGGTTGCCACGCCGAGTACCCTCATTTTAGATGAGCCAACTTCCGCATTGGACCTGCGTAATCAACGCCGTGTCCTCACGATTATTCGCACGCTCGCGGCCGAGGGCCTGGCCATTATTATGACCACGCACGACCCGGCGCACGCTTTCCTGACCTCACGCACCACCCTTGTCATGGATGCCGATGGCCTCTCCATTGGGGAAACCGCACGGCAACTCACCGAAGCGCGGCTGAGCACGCTTTACCGCACTCCGATTCGGGTCCGTGATGTTCCGGTTGACCGTGGCTCGCAGTGCGTCGTCGTCCCAGATTTTAGTGCGAACGACGACGCCGCCCCTTCCGCTTCCACACCGCCCTCGCAAAGAAAGGACCACGATGGGTAATATTCTCACGATTATGAATACGGTGCGCGATGCGAGCACGCCACCTGATCTTATTGATACCTACGAGCTGCCCGGCACTGACCTCACGGGATATCGCGGGATCGTGGTGTCGATGGGCGCCGATCAGCTTTTCTTGGAAACTCAGCGCGAGCGCCTGAGCGCCTGGGTGCGCGCGGGCGGGAAACTGCTGGCCAACGGCCTGCCGATGCGGCGCTGGGTGGATGGGTTGCCGAGCCACCGGAAAATAGAATTTCACGGGCTTGATGATGTGTGGCTGAGCGCGGTGGAGCCGCATCCGATCTGGGAAGGCGTGGAGCGGCGCGATATTCTGTTGCGCACCGGCGTGCCCGGCCAACATTCTTTCGAGGAATTACGCGAGATCGGGGTGGCCGGTTTTTACGCGCGTTCTTTCCTGGCTGAGCTGCCCGAAGGCGCGCGGGTGATCACTGGAATCGGCCCGGGTAAGCTGCCGGTGGATGTCAGTTACCGGCTGGGTGAAGGCGAAGTGATTGTCCACAACGGTAATGATCTCAGCGGTTTCGCTTTCCCGGGGACGTCCGCCGCCGGGCTGCGCCGTGCTATCACCGAGTATCTGGAGAAGTAACGATGAAGAAAATAGCATTTGTGCACACCGGTTCGTTTTTCCACCTCGCGACCGTGAAGGATCCGGCCGTGCGGGCACGCCCGGTCACCCCCGTGTACTGGCCGGATTATTCAGGTGATTTTTCGGAGTTCGACGCCGTGTATCTGGCGGCGCGCAACCACCCGGGTGTAGTGGCCGCGCAGCACGGCCAGGTGCTGGAATTCCTGGGGCAGACCGGTAAAAAAGTATTTATCGATGGTATTAACCAGGTGGATAGCTGGCTGCCGGGGACCTCCGAGACTCCGCGCGGCACGAATTTCTGGTCCTGGCGTACCGGCGAGGATCTGGGGCGGCGCTCGGTGAACACCGACCACCCGCTCTGGCAGTATCTTTCCGATGAGGCCGTCCACTGGCATTATCACGGGGTGCTCGCGCCTCCGGCGGGGGCGACGCCGCTGGTGGTGCTCACGCAGGTGGAGCAGACCGGGCCGGGTGTTGATCCCTGGGGTGGGCATTATTTGGCACTTCCCGATCACCCGAATATATTGCTCTACCACGATAATGTGACTTTCCCGGCCGAGCTGGTGGTTTCCACGATGGATGCCACTTACCATCACGGGGCCGGCTTCATGCCCGGCGCCACCCAGTTGCTCTACCGCATGCTGGAGTGGCTCGGGGATTAACGTTGGCGCGGGCCGGTAGCGCGGGCCTGCGGCGCGGGCCGGGCGGCCGGTGCCACCGGAGTGCAGCGTTGGCTGTACGCGAGCGCGGCTCTGAGTAGAGAACGCAAGTGGGTGGGCGTGCGAGGTCCTCGCGCGCCCACCCACTGCATTTAAAGCGCTACTGCACGGCGCCGTTAATCCGGCGGGACTCGAAGTAGTCCCACGGAAATTCGTCATCGTCTACGATGTCGTTGGGAGCGTAATACTCTGATTCGTTCGTAATCATGATTTTCTCCGTTGTAGCTTGAAACTTCAGCGCCCTCACGGGGAAGGGGAATCCCCCAACCATGACTGCCTTGTGAAGAAAAATGCGGATTGCTTCGGTCATGGACAACCCAAAACCTCGGAAAACAGATTCCGCCTCGAATTTCAATTCCGGATCAATCCGTATGGTGATCGTTGGTGTATATGCCACGGGAACCACCCTTTCATTCTATGCGAGTACTTGAGATGTGGTGAGTTTGTACAGCGCCTCGAGGGCGCTGTTGCCATGAAGCCTACGCCGCAACTACGACAACTTTCTAGGGCTGTGAGGGAGGGACTATGTGTTTTCAGAGGTGTACTGCGCCTGTACGACAAATGAAGTACACGTCAGAAAACACTTGCCCCCTCCGGAGAGGCTTGTAACTTCGGCTATTTTTCATTCATTGGTTCTGGGGCACTTTTCGACCGTGGCTCACATTATTTTCGACCGCCGTTCACAGTCCTGCTGCTCGACTATTTCGAAGCGGGTACAGGCTCGCTCGCTTCGTCCGCGCTCACGGCGAGAATCTGTTTCGCAACTTTTTGGGCGCGGTGTGCACCTGCACATATGCAGGCGAGGGTGTCAAATAGTTTGTGTAAATGCTTGATTTGAGTAAGAAATTGAGGATTAACTATGACTATGACTGATGTTC
>NZ_JASPCQ010000022.1:0-19124 GCF_030230305.1 Actinotignum sanguinis | reverse complement strand
CCGCGGCAACACCTTCTATGTCCAGAACTCGCTCGTGGGCGGGAATGCCGAGCAGGTATTCTCCTACGGCCGCGCCGATGACCGGGTTTTCGCCGGTGATTTCGACGGGGATGGGAAGGATACTTTCGCGGTGCGCCGCGGCAACACCTTCCACATCACCAACCACCTCACCGGAGGAGATGCTGAAGCGACTCTTGCCTACGGGCGCCACGCTGACGCGGTCTTCCTCGGAGACTGGGATGGTAACGGAACGGATACCCCGGCTGTGCGCCGCTAAAGTAGCGCTGGCAGGGTACTTATAGCCCACTAAAGATCCCGGTTACCTCACTCACTGCTCAGGCAGGAGAGGTAACCGGGATTTCTTTGAGTGTATGAAGTTTTATAGGGATTCGCGAGAAGAATAGAGTTGCCGCTACGCACCGCGGCGGCGCTTCGCGGCCCGCCGCTGCGCCAGTTCATCCACTACGTCTTCTTCAGCACGTTCGGTAGGAAGCTCGGAAAGCGAACCCTGGATTTCACGCCAGACACGACCAACTGCGATGCCGAAAACGGCCTGGCCGCCCTTGACCAGATCAATGACTTCATCATCGGACGTGCATTCGTAGACCGAAGCGCCGTCGGACATGAGGGTGATGCCGGCCAGGTCTTCCACGCCACGATCCTTGAGCTGCGCAATTGCAACTCGAATCTGCTGGAGCGACACCCCGGTATCTAACAGGCGCTTGACCACCTTCAGGACCAAAATGTCCTTAAAAGAGTAGAGACGCTGGCTACCGGAACCCGAAGCGTTCTGCACGGTAGGCGAAACAAGACCGGTGCGATCCCAGTAATCGAGTTGGCGGTAGGTGATACCTGCAGCCTTGCAGGCGATCGGACCGCGGTAGCCGGTTTCGGCGTCAAGCTCGGGAAGAGGATCGCCGAAGAGCATCGGTTGGGTACGCCGATACGTCGCGTCCTTGGCAGTCGCGTCGCTCATAGTCTCTCCGTTTCGCAGCGTGGATTCTGGCCGGTTGCCAGTGTTAGCTACCACGATATAGCAGGCCGCGCGGCAGGTCAGCGCCCGGCGCGGCGTGTCTAAAGCTCAACTTGAGCTTTAGGGTCTGTTGCCATGGCATTGCGCCCCGCAGCACTCCCCTAGCCTACCGCATTCATCCGTGAGAATGGCCAGTTTCCGCCACTTAAAGCCCGCGGCGCCGGCACGCTCCCACACGAGAAGCGGCCGGCGCCGCCGTTCCCATCACGATGTGATAAACGATACATGCGATGTTATTGTGAAAATTGAGGCAATTGAGACTAGTGCGCGCGAGGTGCCGCGCACCGGCCGCAGCGCTTAATTCACCTAGCCCTTATAGGCAGCAATCTCCGCCGCGATGCGTTCCTTGAGCGAGGCCGGCGCCCAGGAAATATCCACCGCATTGCGCGCGAAACGCTTGAGGGTCTCCTCATCGACCCCGGCTTCATCCACAACGCGCTGGTAGTTTTCCGCAATGTAGCCACCGAAGTAGGCCGGGTCATCCGAATTGACAGTGACCTTGACTCCGCGTTTATCCAGCTCGGTGAGCAGCCCCACCTTGGAACCGTCGGATACCCAGGTATTGGAGATCGGGCAGGAGGTCAGCCCGATCCCATGCTCAGCCATGTAATCGACCAACTCGGGCTTTTCCAGCACATTGGTGCCGTGATCCACGCGATCTACCCGCACATCCTCGAGGACCTGGCGAATATGCTCGGCCGAATCGGCAATATCGACGTCGCAGTGCATCGTCAGCTGATAGCCCAGCTCACGGGCCTTGGCAAAAACGGCTGCGAACTTGGCGGGCGGGTTGCCGGTTTCGTCCGAATCAAGCCCCACGCCGATAATCCAAGGGCGGTAAGGCAGGGATTCCAGCAGGGTCGCCATGGCGTATTCAGCCTGGAAATCCCGCAGGAAACACATAATCAGAGCGCTGTCCACCCCCAGCTGTTCGCGCGCCTCAATCTGGGCGCGCCGCAGCCCGGAGATGACGGTATGGAATTCCACGCCCCGCGAGGTATGTGCCTGCGGGTCGAAGAACATTTCCACGTAGCGGACGTTCTGGCGCGCTACCTTGCGGAAATACTCCATCGCGAGGTCGTAGAAATCCTCCGCGGTGAGCAGCACGCTCATGCCTTCGTAATACGCGTCCAGGAAAGAGGCGAGGTCATCGAATTGGTAGGAGGCCCGCACCTCCTCCTCACTGGCGTAAGGCAGCTCCACGCCATTGCGCGCGGCGAGCTTGAATTTGAGATCGGGTTCCAAGGTACCTTCAATATGCAGATGCAGCTCAACTTTGGGCAAGCCCTGCACGAAGGGCGAAATCGCGGTCATATTTTTCCTTTCTGCGCGGTCACGTTCGCGGGTACGCGCTACGTTACCGCGCTGCAATAACGGGGTCGACGACGTCAAATTTGACGCAGTCAATGAGGCCAAGATCGGTGATCGCCCAATCGGGAATCGCAGTGATCGACAGGAAGATGAGCTGGCCAAAGGGCGAGTCGAGATCCGCCCCCAGCACTTCTCGGGCAGCCCGGTCCATATTGGCTTCGGCGGCCGCCATATCTTCGGCAACCAGGTCGGCAACAATGCCGCCTACCGGGAGGGGCAGCGAGGCGACGACCTCGCCATCGCATACCGCAACCTGTCCCCCGCCCAGGCGGGCCACTTCGTTGATCGCCAGCGCGATATCCTCCGGGTTCACACCCGCGCATACCACGTTGTTATCATCGGGGGCCGCCGAGGTGGCAATCGCTCCCCGCTTGAGACCGAAGCCTTGAATGAAAGCAACGGGTAGATTCGTGGTTTTACCGTAGCGTTCAGCTACGCATACATAAATGGCATCCTGTGCGGTATCGGGTTGTACCTTGCCGTCCACAACCTTGAGTTCCACTTCGGCGCCGGGCCGCTTGAAAGCAACGTCCTTGGAGAGCACGATGGTGCGCACCCGCGCGGAAGTAGCAGAATCAGTAACCGGAACAGCAATGCGATCAGCGCTGACCGGGGCGAGCTTGAAAGTATCAAGGACCGCGGCGGTGCGCTGCGGGGCATGCGGGGCCTGCACTGCGGCACCGTTCTGCGCAACGATCCGCCCACCCTTGAGGACGGTGCGGGGCCGGAAATCATCGAGGGAATCAACAAAGAGAATATCGGCGAAACGCCCCGGAGCAATGGCGCCGATGCGGTCATCAAGTTGGAACATCCGCGCGGTATTGATGGTGGCCATCTGGATCGCGGTGACGGGATCGATCCCTTTCTCAATGGCGAGGCGCACCACGTAGTCAAGGTGACCGCGGCCCAGAATATCGGTGGCGGTCACATCATCGGTGCAGAAACCAACCCGGTGAGCCGGGGCACCCATCTCGGTGATGAGCTTAATGTTTTCCGCGAGCATCGGGGCGGCGGTGGATTCCCGGATAAGGATATTGATGCCGTTACGCATCTTCTCCAGCTCTTCTTCCGGGGAATACGATTCGTGACACAGCGTCACGCCCGAGGCTGCGTATCCGGCTACTCGGCGGGCATCCACAAGCGGTGCGCAGCCGAAGGCGTGCAGGCGATTTTCCTCGGCCAAGTCCATCGCGGTGAGAACCTCTTCATCACCGTATTCCACCATTTCCTGCACGGTTTCCCACAGCCCCACGCATTCGGGCATACGCTGAACTTTCCGGTGGTCTTCCACCGCGAAGCGATGCCCCACGGTGGATTCGGGCACCGTGTAGGGAGCTTTGGCAGGCGCGCCCCACCACACCCGCATGGAGGATTCTTCAGCTTCGGCCAGGAACTCCTTCACGCCTTCCAGGCCGGCGGATACCAGAATCTGGTCCAGACCGGAAATAACGGAGGTTGTTCCGTAGCGGGATACCAGATCCGCGAACATAGTTACGGAAAGTTTGGAGCATTCGATGTGCTGATGCCCGTCGATGAGCCCGGGGGTCAGGTAGGCGCCGTCGGCATCAATAATGGTGGTATTCGGGCCGCGCTGCGCGTCTACGTTCCCCACCGCTGCCACGCGCCCGTAGGCGATGGCGACGGAGGCCGGATAAGTTTCCCCGGTCAGAACGTTAACAAGAATTCCGTTGTCAATAATGGTGTCGGCGTGGGCGCGTCCGTAGGCGACGTCAAGAAGCTGACGATGAGGCATGAGTTTCTCCTAAAAATGATGACGATGTTTGGGCGGGGAATGATGGTGCGGCCATTAGGCAGCGGTAATAAAGGCGCGGCGGGCAGCGCGTTCGCGTTCGCGCACCGGGCGCAGCGCCAGGTAAATCACAGCGGAGGCGATCACTCCGGCGGGAATCGAAAGATCTGGTGCCGCGGCGGGCACATCCACGAGGAGCCGGGTGAGCGGGCCCACCAGGTATCCGGAGTTCGTGAAAAGTGCGGAGCAGAGCATGCCGCCCAGCAGCGCGGCCATTCCGGACCAACGCACTCCGCCTCTCCCCCAGTACGGGCCGTGCGATTCAATGGCGAGGCCGGAAAGGTGGTAGGTACCGTGCCGGGCCACCCAGTCGAGCAGGTATACGGTCACCCAGGGGGCCAGCCAAATGCTCAGCGACGCGGCGAAAGCATTGAGGAGGCTATAGAAGGCTTCCTGCTGGATCGCGAAAACACAGATAGCCACGCAAATGAGACTATCGATGCACACGATAACCATGCGCGGAACGTGAATACCTGCAGTCTGCAGATTCAGGCCGGAAGAATAGAGGTTGGTGCCGTTTTGGAGCAGCAAACCCACCATAACGAGAACCAGGAAAGGCACCGCGAAAGCCGGGCTGAGGATTGCCGGGACAGCCAGAGGATTAGAAAGCTCCACCTCGGCGGGAACCGCCACGGTTGCCATCGCGGCCCCGAGGGTCTGGAGCAGCACGTAGGGAATAAACCCGCCCAGCGCCGCCCAGGTTCCCACCGCGAGCGGCGAAGAATCAGCGGGTAGGTAGCGGGAGAAATTCGCTCCGCTCGGCGCCCACGAAAGCCCACCCGAAACAATAACGAGCGAGGTTGCAGAAATCAGGGTGAAAAGTGAATCGGTACCCGCCGAGCCACCCGGAGCGGCCTGCGGAATAATCAGTGCCGCTAACACAATAAAAGCCACCGTGAAAATCATGGTTGCATATTTTTGTGCTGCCATGAGAATCCGGTGGCCAAGAAGAGGAAGAAGAAGCTGAATACCCGCGAGAAGAACGACGACGGCGATCTGCCCGCCGCCCTCCAGCGCAATACCCGCGCGAGCGAGAAGGGCTTCACAGGCGTAGTAGACGAGAATGAGTCCCCCGGCTTCGAAGCCGATGAGCATCAGCCAGGACAGAACTCCATTAATACGAGCACCGCGAGTACCGAGCGATGCTCGCGAAATGGTCATCGTGGTGGTGCCGGTTAGCGGCCCTTGAATGGAGGTCAGCGCGAGAAGCGGATATGCGATAACGTTGCCGATCACAATAACGGCGAGCGCTTGCGTGAATGAAAGTCCATAGAGTAGCACCAGCATGGCGCCGTAGGACACGGTAAAAATATTAGTGGTTGTGCCCGCCCACAGGAAGAAAAGATCGCGGGGGCGACCGTACCTTTCGTGGGGCGAAACAAGGTCGATACCTTGGGTTTCCACAGAACCTGACATTAATTGTCTCCTGCTAGTTGAGGTGCCCAGCATGACCTGGGTTCGGTTCAATCGATATGAAGTTGTACTGCCACACTACTCCTGAGTGGGCGGTGCTGTCTGCCTGACGTGACTCACTTTTGCGCAAAAAGGCTGCTTACCGGGGTGTGGGCTGGCCTGAGTGCAGTGAGCGGAGGTCAAAAACGCGCTCCTTGAGTACCGCGGCGGAACGTAATTTAGCGCAGTTCCACTTCGATATTTTCTGTGAGAAGAGCGCCGTAAAGCCGCGCGACAGTGGTACCGTCCTCGGCGGCTTGGTTGAGAGCGCGTTCGGAGGCGACGGGTGTTTTCTTTGCGAGTTCTGTGGCCAGCTGGGTGGTAATCATCACTGCCTGGGCGTGCGCGGAATTCTTGACGCTGCGAATCTGACGCAGATCGTAGCCGGCTTCCAGGAGCATCACGCAGTAGCGCACAATATCCGCTGATTGTGCGGAAAGGCGCCCCCGCGCATCGGTAGCAAGGATGCCGGCGGTTACGAGTTCCTCAATAGTACCCAGAGCCGCTCCGGTCATATCTGCTAGTTCGGCTTGGGTAATACGTTCGCCCGGTTTTGGGCGGCGCACTTCCGGTGCGGCGACGGCGCGCATTCCCCCGGGGCGCCCCGGGGCCTCAATGATTCCCTCATCGAGCTGCCGCAGCTCCTCCCGGATTTGATCGAGAGGTAGAAAGCGGTCGCGTTGTTCCCTCAGGATGAAGCGCAAACGCTCGGTATCCGAGGTAGAAAAGAGCCGCTGATTAGTGGCGGTGCGATAGGGAGAAATGAGATCAATGGATTCGTAGTGCCGGATTTTCGAGACCGAGAGCATGGGGAATTCATCGGTGAGGGCACGGCGAACCTCCCCAATGCGCAGAGTTGGTTCGTGGCTGAGATCATGGGGCCAGGTGCTCGGACTACCATCTGCCCGCACACGGTGGGTTGCGGAAGTGGACGGGTAGGAAGAATCGGGCGTGGCCGTAGAAGCGCGAGAAATCACCGGTGTATCACGCACCGGCTCGCGAAGCGTAGAAAGTTAACCGGAATTTTCCGATTTGGATCTCATCACCGGTGCGGAGCGCGGCATCATCCACCCGTTCCCGATTGACGTAGGTGCCGTTGAGAGAACCGGAATCCCGCACATGGAAAGTATCACCACGGCGGAAGAACTGAACGTGCTTACGGGAAACGGTGACATCGTCAAGGAAAATATCGGCACGCGGGGAACGCCCTGCATTTGTTACTTCCCCATCAAGAAGGAATCGAGCCCCGGAATTAGGGCCGGAGAGTGCAATGAGGAGCGCGGAGCCGGCGGGGAGGGCATCAATAGCTGTGCATTCTTGCGGGCTGAGATGCCGTTCAGCCACCGGTTGATCAGGCTGCGCACCAATAGCGGTGAAGCGAGAAGTTTCCGTAGGTGCGGGTGCGGCCGACCTCGGGTCAAATTGTTCAGCCATATGACTTCTCCTTCACTGCCCTGGAATGCTCCCCCGGGCGCGTCTTTATCGGTAACAATCCTATAACGATTCGGGGTGATAACTCTAGTGAGGCCATCCGCCCTTGAGGCGATTCGGAGGCATCGCTCCGCAGTGATTGCGCGGAACTGAGCGCATCGCAGCTCCGCGCAAAGAGCGGGCTACGTCACCTTCTGGGATTTGTATTTTTCTGTGCTCATGAGGTAATCTCATGTGGTCCACGTGGCGATAACCCGATGTAGAAATCAGGTTATCGAAACGGGGATAGCGCTAAGTTTTCTTATCGCTTCGGGCTATGGCGCAGTTTGGTAGCGCACTTGACTGGGGGTCAAGGGGTCGTGGGTTCAAATCCCGCTAGCCCGACAAAAAGCCCGGTATCAAGCCAAAAACGATACCGGGCTTCTTTGTGTGAAGAGCAACTGCATGTTGAAACGTATGTTGAAACCGGTAAAGCACCATTGCAACAGCCTAAAGGGCACCTGGTGCCTACAGGAGACTTGGTGTTGGTTTCACCTCGACTTTCCGCACCGTACCACCACAAATCAGGACCCTGACTCGGCTTAAATGTAAGTGCCGAATCCGAAATGAAACAGGCATATACCGCACGGATGCCGGAGTCTGTCCGGGTGGTGAGACACGCGGCGTCGTCGCTCTCAAAACAAAATCTCGCACAAAATGGCGAGTTTTCAGCGATTTCCGTCACACGGGACTATTGTCCGAAGAAATGCTCTACGCCAGCTGATAAAAGTCTGAGTAAATTAAGTTATGCTTGACACATGGAAAATCATCAAGATTTCAGTGGTATCCCCACTGACCTAGAGGAGCACAAGGTTGCCAGGTGGGCGTCGCTCCTCGCTAAAGCCACCTGGGTTGTCCTCGCGCTTGGACTCGTTATCGGGCTGGTCTTCTGGGCCACGGCAAGCGGAAGTACCGGGCAGGATCTTGGCGTCCTGAGCTGGTGCATCACTTTTGCTGCTTCCATCGCCTTGATGTCCATCCGCCAATTCCTGCTGTCGGAAAGGAGGTAACGGGCCATGCTCATGCAAGGTATTACCTATAACACCACTATGGCGCTCGTTGCCGGTGCGATTATGGTGCTCGTGGTTCTGTTCGCCCGCGTGGCTGCGAACCCGAATCATCGCACCCTCGCCGGGTGGGGTTGGACTTTCGTCGCTACTGGTGCCTTCCTGGGGATCACCGGTATTCACATGACCCTGACCTGGCCGCTGGCCCAGATCGACGGCGCTTTCTGCTGCTCCGTTGATAACATCACTTTCGGCGAGCCGGCCGCCTTCTACGGAATTCTGACCTTCATCGCCGGTATTGCGATTCTGCGCGCTGAAAAGCTTGCGGACAAGGGTGTACGTCCCTTAGATCTGGTGGCCACGCTGCGTCCGCTTCTCTACGTGGCGGCTATTGGTGGCTTCGGGCTGGTTCTTTTCGGTATCGCGGGTATGCACTTCGGTATGTGGCGTCCGCCGGAAATTGAGCCGGTTGCGCGCCTCATGGCCGGATCGCTCATCGAGCCGCTGCTGGTTATGTTCCTGTACGTGGGTACCGGGGTTTCGGCGATCCTCTCCCCCTTCGTTCCGGATAGTAAGTGGGTGGCACGTATTGCCGCCATCCTGACCTGGGGCGTGGGTATGCTGTGGATCTTCCTGTCCTTTACGGTGTTCTACAGCCACGTGGGCTTCTTCCCGCAACCGGACGGTTCCTATATCTAAATAATCCCATCGTCACGCGGTAGTTTTTCACTGCTACCGCCAAGATAATCCGCGGGGTTCGGTACTGCTCGTCACGAGTATCCGGGCCCCGCGGATGTATATGTGATTGCTATTTCCAGACGTACTTAGGATTACGGGCGTGTCTTATCCTTCCTGCGGGGCGCGGATAGTGGGGCACGCTTTTGCGGAAAGTTCTGAGGCGGTGATTGCCGACAGCTAGAACGGGTACGGAAGTCTGGCTCGAATACGTGCACAGGAATGTCACGGTCATGCGCGGGATCAAGCACACCGTAGCCCTCCGAACCATAAACAACAAGAGCAGATGGTTGTTTTACCTCACAGATTTGCCGGATTTCTTCTTTGACGACTGTGCGATTTTGGCGGTCCTTAACGCAGCCATCCTTCGCTGACCATATAAGTTCCTCCTAAAATAGTTTCTTGCTGTCAGGTCATACCGGCAGTGTGATTCATGCAGCGGTATTACTGCTATGGCAATGGTGGATAGACGACGGTGTTAGTCGTGATGTCGATAATCTTCGCCGGAAAGTCCCGATAGTCGATGGATAAGTACTGGTTGTACCGGCGCGGACCGTCATGGATAATTTCACGGACCTCAAATACCAAAACATGAAACTCGTCGTAACGGGGATCGTCCATTTCGATGTCTAGTTCACCGGCGTTATCGCTTTCGAAGGCGGTGAAGTACACCGCGCGGTAACATTCACCATTGGAAAAGACGATCTCGTAAACGGCATCAGAATGCTCGTTGTCATAATCCCACACCAGCCCAAATTGACGGTCTTCTTCAGGATGGTAGATTCTCTTCATTCCCATTATTTCTTCCTTGGATCAGCCGGAACTATGGGCTCCGCTTTTTGAATAGTGAATGGTGGCCCAAGTTGTAGGCAAGTCGGGTTCTGTGGATCGTCGACGATATAAACCGATTATGAATCCACAATTCACGCGTTCTTTATGGGAATCTTTTCCACGCCGCGAGCCTGTTCCGGCGTGCCGTAGAACAAGTCGCTGAATCGTGAGAATATCTACCATGACAGGCGATCATGATTTATCGTATTCCGGTTGGCCGGGCATGTGCTTAGCCTGCCTGCCGAAATGAACTTCAGTGGTGAAACCGTAAACTTCGGGAAACTTGAGCTTGTGATAGGGAATGAGCTTGCTTCGCGGCTTACCCATTCACACCCCCGATACAAAATCAGTACAACTTTTCGGAAAAAGGTGTAGGTTTATGGAATGGTTTTGTAAATAGTATTCATAGCCAGCTTCTAGCTGGTCTATATGCCGCTCCTGGCGTCGTTATTATGATACATTTGCGGTTATACTTTTGACTAGCACACCGGGGTATAGTGCGTAATGTCACATGCTATTATACGGTGTACGCCTTTATTTCAATGGCACACTAACACAGCAGCGGCCAGGAGGCTCCCGAAAGAGCCCCTGGCCGCGATCTTCCCCGCGCTGGGAAGTAACCGAGTGCGGATCCGTATCCCCTACCGCCGTTTAGCTGTGCAGGAGAGCGAATTCCTCCTTGCTTGCGTAGGAGGTTTGGGTGCCGCGTTTCGTTACCGAATCAACAGCGTACCGATTGGCCATCCGCAGGGAATACTCAATATCGCCGGTAGCTACCACATAATGCGAGAAACAGCCGATAAATGCATCGCCCGCACCGGTGGTATCCACCGCCTCCACCGGCGTTGCCGGCAGCAGCATATCCACGCCCTCGGCCACCCAGAGCACTCCCCTACCGCCGAGCGTCACAATAACGTTGCGCATCCCCGCCTCCAGCAAGGTGTGCGCGGCGTTGCGAACATCCGGGATTGTTTCTACCGGCATCCCGGTGAGCAGCGATAGCTCACTTTCATTAGGCGTGAAATAGGTGCAGGCTCGCACCCGGGACAGCAGCAAATCCGGTTGCGCCGGTGCCGGGTTCAGCAGCACGTCGATTCCGTGTTTCACCCCAAAATCAATAGCGTAATAGACCGTTTCCAACGGAATCTCCAATTGCAAGACGATAAGTTTGCATTTGGAAATCTCCGTTGCCGCGGCGTCAATATCCGCCGGAGTGAGCAAAGAATTAGCGCCCTGCACGATAATGATGGAATTTTGCGAATCCGGATTGACGAAAATAGGAGCCACCCCAGATGTTGCTGCGGTACGCAGCACATAGGTGGTATCAATCCCGTTGCGCTCGAAATTCGCAACCGTGTTATCAGCAAAAAGGTCATTTCCTACCCGGGTGACCATGCGTACGGCAGAACCGAGGCGTGCGGCCGCTACCGCTTGATTGGCTCCCTTCCCACCGCAGCCGAGGGCAAAATCGGGTGCTTCCACGGTTTCGCCATCGCGGGGCATGCGGTTGATATAGGAAATAAGATCGACCATATTTGAGCCGATTACTGCGATATCCATTAGTGTGCCTCTTCTGCTGTGTCGTTCTTAGCGGTGCGCGAATCAGAAATAGCCTTACCGCATTCCCCCGTTTCCAGACCGGTATGGACCCGGAAACTGCGTGTGCCGCCTGGCTCCACCCAGATGAGAGTGCCGGCCTCCTTTGCGGCCAGGAAACCTTCGGGCCGGCTGGTCCCCGGAAGAACAAAAGCAGCCACCTGCTGGTCTAAAGTCCAGAGAATCCACCGGGTCGCCACGGGGAACTGCGCCGTCGAAAATTCCGTAAAGAAAGCGTGCCCCTCCGGGGACGCGAGCTCAAAACGTGCGCTCGTTCCGTAACGGGGCAGATCATCCGCAAAATACACGATTTCGGGATTGAAGTTTTCCGCGCCTTCCAAGGAATCTGCATCGATCTCACCGGCGATGATCCGCTGATTCAACTCGGTCCACTCCGGTGTGGGCGTCACGTGCGCCGGAATAGAGCGGCGTAACTGGAAACTGCCCGCGGGAAGCGATTGGCTCATCACGCCGCCGGGCACGAAGGCGTAATTCATATGGCACATGTACTGGAGTGGCATGGGTTGGCAAGGCGAAAGGTTCTCCACATCCATGCCGATAGTGAAAGCTGTGGCCCCAGCTCCCAGCGAAACCGTGGGTGTCGCCCGGTAGTGGTCGCCAAATCCGCGTGCATATTCATAGGTGGATGCTAGCCGAATTGCGCCGTCGTTCCCGGAACCATCGATCTCCACCCAAGCCCGGTCCATAGCGGCGCAAGAAAACTCCCCGTGCAGGACGTGGCTATCGTCGGGGCTGGGGCATCCGGCTGCGAGTAAGCCAGAATGGAAAGCGAAACAGCCGTAGGTGTCCGAGATTTCGCGAGCTGGGCGCGGCTGAGTGAACATATTTTTCATGCGCAACGAGATACCGTCGAATTGGGCGTCCCAGATGATTCCACCCATAAAGGGCAGTACCTCAATATATCCACGCGAATTATGCACCGTGAGCGCAGCCACCCCCGATGGATAGCGATGTGCAAGCACCCTAAATTCTGAAGATTCGGCAAGGCACCGCGGTGCCTCGGTGAACTGATCCTCACGCAGATTAATAGTGAACGTCATAATGATCTCCTTTGTTCATAACAGTGACGTTTCGAAACAACACGACGAGCGGGAGGGCTCTAGGCGGCGATCCCGGCGCGGTCCTTACGGTAAATAGAGAAGAAGTAGATGAGCACTGCCACGAAGCAGCACAGCGAGACAATAAATGAGGTCTGCATCGACCCCGTCTTATCGGAAACAAGCCCCTGAATAACAGGGATCACCGCACCGCCGATAATAGACATAACAATCACGGCCCCGCCGGTTTCTGTATGGCGCTTATCCTCAATTGCGTCGAGGGTACGCGAATAAATGGTGGCCCAGCACGGTCCGAATAGTCCCGAGGTTACGATGGCGGCGTAGACAGCCGTCATATTCGGCACCAGCACCACGTAACTGAGGGCAGCCACCCCAGCCAGCGAATACAGTACGAGAACGAGATTTTCATTCAACTTCGTCATGAGGATATTTGCAATGAATTTCCCGGTGAAGAAAGCCGCGAAGGCCCACACCATGTAATTACTGGCGGTGCGCTCATTAATCGAGGTATCAAGCGTGAGTGCGAGGCGAATCGTGAAAGACCACACCGCCGTCTGCATACCCACGTAGAGGAATTGGGTGAGGATTCCGGTGCCGAAGCGCTTATTGTGGACAAGATAGCGCAGTGTTTCACCGATAGATGCCCGGGACTGGTGGTGCGCGGCGTTGAGCGGTTTACACGAGGGCAGCTGCGTGAGCGCCACCAGAATAAGTACGACGGCGAGCACCAGAATAATGAACCTATAGGGCTGCAAAGTGCGTTGGAGCATCTCCTGCGCAAATTGGGTTTTCTCCAGGCCGCTGAGATCATCGAGTTGCTTGTGGAGCGCCTCCCCTTCGGTGAAAATAAGATATTTGCCGAGCAGAATTCCGAAAATGGAACCAAGCGGGTAGAAGGTTTGAGAAATATTCAGGCGCAGGGTGGCACTACGCCGCGGCCCGATCATCGTGGAATAGGTATTGCACGAGGTTTCCAGGAAAGAAAGCCCGGTAGCGATAGCGAAGAGCGCTGCCAGGAACACCGAGTAGGTTGCCATATGGGAGGCCGGGAAGAACATCGTGCAGCCGATGATATAGCAGCTCAGGCCCACCAAGATTCCGGTTTTATACGACCATTTCCGGATCACCCGCGAAGCGGGAATAGCCAGCAGGAAATACCCGCCATAGAAGGCTGATTGCACGAAAGCGGAAGCGAAATCCGAGAGTTCGAAAATTGATTTGAATTGGGTGATGAGAACGTCGTTGAGTGAGGCAGCTGCTCCCCAGAGCGGGAAACAAATGGAAATGAGAATGTACTGAATAAGCGGGGTGCGATTTAGATACCCGTCATGCAGCTGGAGGGAAGGATCTTTAATAAGACCGAAGCTAGTATTGGCAACTCCGGATTCTTCTTGGGGCGGTGTTATGACCGGCGGTGTTGGGGCGTCATTGCCCGCTTGTCCTGACATGAATATTCCTTACTTTTGTCAATATTCACCCGCGGGTGGTGGGCAGCGGCGCCTGTGCCACCCCACCTCCCGGACGGAGAATATTCGTTTGTTTTTACTGGTACTTGTTCTGGTGCTTAGTGTGTTGAGTGCTGTAATTCCGCGAGGATCTGGACTCCCGCGGAAGCTCCGATACGATTGGCTCCGGCTTCCACCATGGCGCGGAAATCAGCGGCGCTGCGGATTCCGCCGGCCGCTTTCACGCCCATGTGCTCCCCCACTGTTGCGCGCATGAGGGCGACGGCATGTTCCGTAGCCCCGCCGGAAGAAAATCCTGTTGAGGTTTTCACGAAATCGGCGCCGGCACGCTGAGCCGCCTGGCAGGCACGTACGATCTCGTCGTCACTCAACAGGCAGATCTCAATAATGATTTTAACCAGGGCGCTTGGGTGCGCCGCACCTACGACGGCGGCGATATCAGCTTCCACATCTTCCCAGCGCCCATCACGTGCGGCACCCAGGTCGATGACCATATCGACTTCGGTAGCTCCGTGCGCGATAGCGTCGCGAGTCTCGAAAGCTTTCGTTGCCGAGGTACTGGCACCCAAGGGGAAGCCAATAACGGTGCAGACCTTGACACCGCTACCCGCAAGCAGCGCCGCGCAAGTTTCCACCCACACCGGGTTAACGCATACCGATGCTGTTCTCAGGTTGCGGGCCTGGGCGCACAATTCTTCAATCTCGCTGCGGCGGGCATCGGCTCGCAAAAGAGTGTGGTCGATGAGCTGTGCGGGACGTGAATAATGATCGAGAGCGGGCATCATGACTCCTTTGTATGTTTCCCACCGTGATTCACGCTGATAGCGGGAAACTCCGCAACTGTAGCTTCCCCTAGCAGCCTCACGCTACTGATATAACACCGTTCCCGGTGTTCACGAGTGAATCTAGACGAGAGAGCCACTGCGTGCCACGCGCTGCCCCGCGCCCGTTCCGTCTACAAAATCGCACCACCTCGCGGAAAAACCACCGCTGCGCCGGTGCGAGGCGGGCATATTGCCACCGATGTTCGCGAACGGAACATTTGTTCCGCGGCCGCGTATCCTTAGCCGCTCGGATTCCCGGGAGCACGGTCACGGTTCAGACCGTGCGCCTCAGGCCATCATCGTCAAATCGCGCGCGGTTCCCACATCGGTGACCAAGCGCGAGACATATCCATTGGCCAGGGCCGCGTAAATAGCCTGGAGTTTATCCGGTCCCCCGGCAACCAGGATCTTTTGTTCTTTCTCACGCAGCTCCGGAAGGCTAATCCCGGTGGCCCGGTTATTGAGATCCGGGAGGCATACCCGGCCCTGTGCGGTAATGAAGTGGGTGCAGATATCACCAACAGACGCGGTGAGCAGGCGCGTCATATCGGCATCTTCCAGGCGAAAACCCGCAAGATAAGCCAGATTTGAGCGGGCATCGCCCACGGTATAGAGAACCACTCGGGTGCTGGCCCGCTGGGTCCGTGTAGCTCGTAAACGCGCCTTGACATCCGGATCTTCACGCTGCTGGGCAGTGAGAAAGGCCGGGAGCTGGAAATACACGGCCTGCCCACCGCAGGAAGCAGCGATGCGTTCCATCACCATCGTTTCATCAATAGTGCGAACACATGCCCCAATACAGCACGTCAGTTGAATAATGGCAACGCCTTTGCGAGCAATACGGGGCATATGCCGGGAGACCGCTTCGGTGGTGCGGGACAGGCAGATGCCGATAGCGTCGCCGTCGCGAATCTGTTCGCTGAGCACCTGCGCGCCCACGCGCCCGAGGGCCTCGCGCACATCTTCCGGCGCGGAACTGGGCGGACTGACCAGGCGCACATCCAGTAAATTGAACCGTTCACTCAAACGCGCGCAGAGGAAGGCATCATCTTCACGCGGATCATTAACGGTAATTCGCACAAAACCGCGCTTGCGTGCGTGACTGAGCAGCTTGGAAATCGTGGAGCGAGCCAGGTGCATACGTTGGGCTACCTCATCCTGACTGAGCCCGGAGTAATACAGCTTTGCGGCGTCGAGCGCATCAATATCCCGCGCAGAAAGACCAGAATCCACAAGCACCACCTCGCCTCGGTACCGCACCATAGCTCACCACCGCTAGTGTAAGCGAGGCCGCCCGCGCACGTAACAACGCGGGTGCTGCGGCGTCGTTCCACCCGGGACCTGTGATTACACCCGGACGCGGCCTTAGCGTTAGGATGGAAAGCGGTATTGGCGGGGCACGCGCCACAGCTGTGCATCGGCCGATACCGTGACGGTGAGATCCCCAAGGAGAGGCGAGTAGATCTAGTGAGCCACGACCAAGATATTCAGCTCCACGACTCCGTTGACCGCACCACGGCCCGCTCCCCCGAAGATTTTGACGCCCCGCTGCGTGCGGTTGTGCGGCGCCTGAGCACGATGCTCGGCCAGGAAATCGCCCAGCAGCACGGGGAAGAAACCCTTGATCTTATTGAGAAAGTACGCGCGGCTGCACGTGACCTCGATTCGGAAACGGCGGCCTCGGAAGTGCAGCGTTCTCTGGATGATATGTCCACGGATACCGCCATTATTCTCACCCGCGCTTTCGCGGAATATTTCCTGCTGGCCAACGCCGCGGAGCAAACTTTCCGCATTAAGGTGATCGGTGATAAAGAACCGGCCGAATCGTGGGTGCCGCGCGCCATTTCGCGTATTTATGACGCGGTCGGGCTGGAAGGCTTGCAAAAAACTGTAGATTCGCTCGATATTCGCCTTGTTTTCACCGCTCACCCCACCGAAGCGCAGCGGCGCGCCGTGCTCACGAAGCTACGCCGCGTTTCGGAAATTGTGGAAACGGAAACGGAAGAAGGCAGCGAAGAACGCGCCCGCCAGGATCGCGAACTCGCCTCGGTGATGGAGAGCATCTGGCTCACGGACGAACTGCGCCGCGTGCAGCCCACTCCCCTGGACGAAGCCCGCAATGTTATGTGGTACCTGCGCAGCCTCTACACGGATACTCTTCCCGATGTCATCACGGCTTTCCGTGACGAATTGGAACGTTACGGCGCCCACCTTCCCGAAGATGCGGTCCCGATCCGTTTCGGATCCTGGATCGGCGGGGACCGGGACGGCAACCCGTACGTAACGGCGGACGTTACCGCGGATGTGCTGCGGTTGCAGTCCAGCACCGCCATCGATATTGCGGTGTGGTTCGTTAACCGCGCGATGCTCAGCTTGTCAATTTCCTCGCGTCTTTCGGGCGACGACGCCGCACTGCTAGCTTCCCTGGAAGAGGACTTCCGCTTCCCGGACCTTGTGGATGAGGATTCACGGGCGCTTTACGCCGAAGAACCCTACCGGCTCAAGCTCGGCGCGATTCGCTCCAAACTCAATAATACGAAGGAGCGCATCACTACCGAGGCAGAGCACATTCCCGGCCATGATTACGCCACCGGATCGGAAATTCAGGCAGAATTCCAGCTGCTGCGCGATGCGCTGCGCCGCCACGGAGCCGAACGGGTGGCCGATGGCCTACTGGCTACCGCCCAGCAGATTATTCACGGGATGGGCCTGGGGCTAGTTATTTTGGATGTCCGCGAACATTCCGAGAAGCATTTTGAACTGCTCAACGAATTATTCAATCGCTTTGGTGGGCTGGATACGGATTACGCATCATTGAGCCGGGAAGAACGCACGGCGCTCCTGGGGCGGGAACTGGCCTCGGCTCGTCCGCTGGCACCGGCTCTTATTAACACCGATGATTCGCCGCTCACCGAGAGTTCACAAAAGACGTTCGAGGCGTTCCGGGCGATTCGCCAGGCCCACAAGATTTACGGGACCGATGCCATTACCACCTACCTGGTCTCTATGACCCACGGTCCCGATGATATCCTCTCCGTGGCGCTGCTGGCCCGCGAAGCTGGGATTATCGATCTGGAAAGCGCGGAGAAGCGCGCAGATCTGGGACTTGCTCCGCTATTGGAAGAAGTGCCGGAACTACGCCGGGCCGGGGAGATCCTCGATACCCTGCTTTCCGATCCTTCCTATCGGGAAATTGTGCGCTTGCGGGGTAACCGGCAGGAAGTAATGCTGGGCTATTCCGATTCCAATAAGGATGCGGGTGTGGTGACCTCCCAGTGGGAAATCCACCAGGCGCAGCGCCAGTTGCGCGACGTCGCCGCACGCCACGGCGTGACCCTGCGGCTCTTCCACGGCCGCGGTGGTTCCGTGGGGCGCGGGGGCGGGCCCACCTATGACGCGATTTTGTCTCAACCCTACGGCGTTCTGGACGGGGAAATTAAGTTCACCGAACAGGGCGAGGTTATTTCCGATAAGTACACGCTGCCGGCTCTGGCCCGGGAGAACCTCTCTCTCACCCTGGCCGCCGTTATGGAAGCCTCCGCGCTGCACCGAGAACCGCGTAATAGCAATGTGTCCCTGAGCCGCTATGACGAAGTCATGGACTTCCTCAGCGGGGCTGCCTACCAGCGCTATCGGGTTCTTGCTGATGACCCGGATCTGCCCGAATACTTCGTTACCTCCACTCCGGTGGAATTGCTGGGTGATCTCAATATTGGATCGCGCCCTTCCAAGCGCACCACCTCAGAAAAGGGCTTGGATGGACTGCGGGCTATTCCCTGGGTTTTCGGGTGGACCCAATCCCGCCAGATCGTCCCGGGTTGGTTCGGTGCTGGTTCCGGACTCCGCGCTGCCCGGGAAGCCGGGTATGGTGAGGACCTGAAGAAGATGGTGCGCGGCTGGCAGTTCTTCCGCACCACGATGTCCAATATCGAAATGACCCTTGCGAAAACTGATATGGATATTGCCGGGCATTACGTACGCACGTTGGTGCCCGAGCGTCTCCACCATATCTACGCGGAGATTCGCGAAGAATACGAGCTGACAGTGCGCGAGCTCGAGGCGCTGCTGGCCGAAGATGACCTGCTCGATACCCAACCGGTTTTGCAGCGCACCTTGCGCATCCGCGATCAGTATCTCAAGCCGATCCATTACCTCCAGGTTGCCCTGCTGGCGCGGGTACGGGCCGATGCGGCTTCCGGTAAGGAACAGTCAGCCGATGAGCAGCGCGCTCTCCTCACAACCATTAACGGTATTTCGGCCGGAATGAAGAATACCGGATAAGCGTTATGAGAACCGTATGAAGCGTGCGGCGAACTCACCGCGCGAGATGAGGCTCAGTACCGGCAAAGGCGCCGGTGCTGAGCCTCATTTTTAGGCCTATAGGACACTTGGTGTTGGTTTTATCCGGACTTTTCGGCTTGCTAGCAGGCTCGAATCGGGTTCGAACTCG
>NZ_JASPCQ010000021.1:0-19748 GCF_030230305.1 Actinotignum sanguinis | reverse complement strand
CGAGTTATCCCTTCACTACCCGGACCGATTCCCAACCAACTAAATAAAACCATTTACACAAAAAACTTGACAAGCCCCTCAACGGTCAGGAATTTCTCGGGAGACTTCACGAAGAGTTCATACGTAATTCCGAGATAGAGCATTCGCTTGACGCACATGGGATCGCGAAGCTTAAGGTAACCGCGAAGAACACGACTATTCTTGCGGGGCGCACTCGCCTCGGCGATGTAAACAGCAAAAGATTCGTCGAACAGTCTCCCTGTAGCTGTTATATCCTGAGCGAAATCCTCAACTTCCTCATCAAGCGAGTCCGTCACGGTCTTCTTCCTCGAAATCATCGAGGAACAGCTCCTCGAACCACTGGAGGGTTTCAAACTCATCACGGAACTCAGCTTCGCGCCGGTTGAGCGTATATTCAGCCATCCGTTCTTCAAACTCTTCGCGCGAAATCCTCAGTTCGGACAGAATGGCATCCATGCGTGCGCGAATCTGCTCAAGACTTGTGTACTTGGGTCCATAGATGATTGACATAGCCACAGCCTAGCCGACGAACAGAACCCTGCCCAGACCAATTTTTCGGCAATTTTACGCGGGAATCATGCACCCGCGATGAGCTGATCCTACTCCGGGTGCTGAGCTTTTTTCGCCCGGTGGAGATACCCCAGGGCGTAGCAGGTAGCGAAGACAATCACCGCGAAACGCGTCCACGAGGAGTTGTTGATCGCCACCACGGCAAGGCATACGCCCATATAGAGCACGGCGTGCAGAAGCTCGCCCAAGTTTTCCTTATACCTGCGGGAGAAACTCCACAGCGCGAGACCGCCAAGCGTCACAACTTCGGAGATGATTTCGAAATCAAAACGTCCGATGCGGTAAAAGTCGGCTGCGAAAAACGAGAAGAGCATGCCCCACATCAGTTCCGGGACAATTCTCGCCAACGCCGGTACTGGATCCCACATAACTACCGCGAAACGCCCTACAGCAAATCCGCGCGCAGCTGCGCCGCGCTGGCCGGGTGGAGCAAAGCCGGCGGAACATCGAAGAGGGTAACCGCCCCGCGTTCCCCGCGGGCATGCATACGCGCCACCGCGCGGGCGCAGGCCACCAGCACCGAACCGGTGAATTCCGGATTGGAATCCAACGCGAGGTTGAAGTGCAGCGCGTGCGAGGTACCCGGCGAGGTAGTCCCGTGGCGGATCACATCGCCACCGTGGGCCATCCCGGTGTGTTCGGCGGCAAACTCTTCGTCGGAGATAACGTGGACCTCAGTTTCGTACTCGGCGAAGTAGTTCGGCATCGTCACGATGGCCTGGCGCACCCCCTCCGGATCCGCACCGTTTTCCAACACCACGTAAACGATCCGGCGATGCTTATCACCCGCGCTGAGCTGGCCTTCCGTTTCTCCAGCCAAGGCCGCAGCCCGCACGTTCTCCTTGGGAACGGTGTACTGCACCGCGTTTTTCACACCCGGTACCCGCCGCACCGCATCCGAATGCCCCTGGGACAGGCCCGGTCCCCAGAAAGTTTCTGAGTGCCCAGCCGGCAAAACTGCCTCGGCCAGCAACCGCTGAAGCGAGAAGAGGCCCGGGTCCCAGCCTGCGGAAATGAGAGCGAGGGTGCCGGCCGTGCGGGCGGCGTCGTCGACCTGTTCGAAGTGCGCAGGAATCCGCGCGTGCGTATCAAAAGAATCCACCACGTTAAAACCGGAGGCAACCAGCGGCGTTTGCGTATCGAGGTCCGATTTCGAGCCACCGCAATTGATAACGACGTCGATTTTGCCGGCCCAGCGGGCGCGCAGCTGCGGATCGGTGAGTTCGGCGGCGGGGAATGCCGGGCCGGAGGCGGTCATGACGCCTTCGCGGCGGGTGAAGACCCCCACCAGCTCCAGGTCGGGGGCGAGGCTGAGGGCCTGTTCCACCCCGCGGCCCAGGTTGCCGTAGCCGTTGATCGCGATGCGCGCGTGTGTCATGCGTGTGGTTCTTTCTCGAGTTCGTCATCTGTATGCCCGGCGGACATAGCAAGAATAGTGTGGCGGGCAATCCGGCACACATCCTCAAGCGACGCGCCGGTTTCCACCTGGCGAAATGCGTCGAAAATGAGGGCGCGGCTGAACGAGGCCCAAATATCGGGATGCGCGATGCCGGTATCTTTCCAGCACATTTTGAGAGCATCGGTGAAGAAACCGTGGGCTTTATCCACACCCATTTTGGTATGCGCCGTGGCTTTATCCGAAACTTTCCCGCGGGCTGAGCGCATGAGCCCCATGAGCCATTTATGTGATTCGCGCTGGCCGGACTGGCGGATGCAGGCCACCACCAGCTGCGCGAGGCGTTCACGCGGTTCGGCGTTCATATCGACCTGGCCCATCACCTGGGCGCGCCACTTGGGCACATTGCGTTCGAGCACCAGGAGCCGCAGATCATCAACCGACCCGACATAGCGGTAAATGGAGTTGCGTGCGATACCCGCAGCCGCGGCCACCGCCCCGGCGGATAGTGTTTTGCCCGGCTCATCTTTGAGAATCTTTTCCGCGGCGTCCACGAGCCGAGCTGTCATAAGCTCCCGATGTTCGCGGACGGTTGGCGCAGAAATCTTTGGCATATCTCCTCCCAACGTCGCCCCCTATTGTTGCGGACTCAACCGATGAGCGCAACGGTTTAAACACACCCGGGTTTGCCCGTTCGCCGCGTTCGCGCACCCGCAGCCAGCCCAAACGCACACCACGCCCGCACACACGCCCGCACACACCCACCCGCTCGATGCGAAATCCGACGCGAGGCGCTACACTTTGTCGGTACTGCTGAGGTGACCGAGAGAGGCGAACCGGCGTGGCTGATAAAAACGCGCGTAACTCCATCCCTACTACAGAAACCCCTTCCCCCCATATCCCCTCATTGCAGAGCATCGGATTTGATCGGGAAAAATACATTAAGCTCCAGTCCCAAAAAATTAGGGAGCGCCGCGAAAAGATCGGCGGGAAACTCTATTTGGAGATGGGCGGGAAGCTTTTCGATGATTTCCACGCCTCGCGCGTGCTACCCGGATTCACCCCGGATAATAAGATCGCCATGCTGGCCGAATTGAAGGATGAGCTGGAAATCGTCGTTGCCGCGAACGCGCGTGATCTCAAGGCAAAACACCGCGCTGACCTGGGCATTTCTTATGAGGATGAGGTGCTGCGCCTCGTGGATGTATTCCGCGAAGCCGGTTTCATGGTCAATTCCGTGGTGCTCACCCAGTACGAGGAAGATAACCACGAAGCGCGCGACTTCCGCCGCCGTCTTATTAAATTGGGGCTCAATGTGGCGCGCCATCGCCGCATCCCGGGTTACCCGTCCAATACCGCGCTCATTGTTTCCGAGGACGGTTTCGGGAAGAACGAATACGTGGAAACGCAGCGTGATCTCATTGTGGTGACGGCGCCGGGGCCGGGATCAGGCAAGCTCGCAACCTGCCTCTCGCAGCTCTACCACGACCATCAGCATTCCATCACCTCGAATTACGCGAAGTTTGAGACGTTCCCCGTGTGGAATATTCCGCTGGATCATCCCGTCAACCTCGCTTACGAAGCGGCGACGGCCGATCTGGACGACGTCAATATGATCGACCCCTTCCACCTGGTCGCCTACGGCGTGCAAACGATTAATTACAACCGCGACGTCGAGGTGTTCCCGCTGCTCAGCCTGCTGCTGCGCGAACTTTCCGGGGAAACACCGTACAAATCCCCCACGGACATGGGCGTCAATATGGTCGGATATTGTATTTCCGACGACGACGTTTGCCGCGAAGCCGCCCGCCAGGAAGTCATTCGCCGGTATTACCGCGCGCTTGTCGATGAGAAGCGCAGCGAATCCGAACCCGTATGCTCAGAACGCATCGCTCTTATTATGGCCAAGCTCGGGGTGACCGGCACCGACCGGCCGGTGGTACCCCCGGCGCTGCGCAAAGCCGAGGCCACGGGTGGGCCGGCCGCCGCGCTCCAGCTCCCGGATGGCACCATCGTGACCGGGAAAACCTCGGAACTGCTGGGCTGTTCCGCCGCGGTGCTGCTTAACGCGCTCAAGGTGCTAGCCGGTATTGACGATTCGGTGAAGCTGCTGGCTCCGGAAGCTATCACTCCGATCCAGACCCTTAAGACGGAGCACCTGGGCTCGCGTAATCCGCGCCTGCACACCGATGAGGTGCTTATTGCGCTCTCGGTTTCCGCCGCCTCCGATCCCACCGCGGCAGCGGCGCTGAGCAAGCTCAAGGATCTGCAGAATTGCGATGTTCATACCACCACGATCCTCGGCTCCGTAGACGATGGTATTTTCCGTTCCCTCGGCGTGAATGTCACGAGCGAACCGCACTACCAGCGCAAAACGCTGTACCGGAAATAGCTAAGCAGGAGAGTTGGTCTACGTGGTGCGGCGGCGCTAGCTGCGGTAATGAACCGTGAAGCTGGCGCCGTCACCCATATCTACCAGGTCACCATCCTCCAGGCGGACCGCGTGACCCGGCTCGATGCGGCGCAGCGGGCCATCTCCGTGCCTGAGGTAGGTGCCGTTATTGGAATGGCAGTCCCGCAGGAATGCGCCGCCAGTCTCCACCGCAACCTCGCAGTGGGTGCGTGAAATTTCCTGACGCGGGGAGGGAACCGGGAGGAGCTGGGTGGCAGCCGGATCCGCGCCCGCGCCCGCGGCATCGAGGAGCGGGCGGCGCCCCATAATAATATTTTTGAGAGCCGGGCTCACCCCGCCCAGCATAACGTTTTCCCCGAAGGAGAAGCGCAATTCAATCGCCGGGAGCGGGGCCGGTATACCGGAGGAAGGATAGGGCTCGGTGCTCTGTACCGGGTAAGCTTCGGTGGCCGCGGCATAGCTGGGCACCGGGGCGCTCTCTGCCACCGGCGCCGCCGGAGGCAGCGGGGGTGCTGGCGGTACCGGAGGCTCCGGAACCGCCGGGCGATCAGCGGGCAGAGCTGCCGGGCGCTCAACCGGGGCCGCCGGCCGGCCGCTCAAAACCGGGCTGAGGCTGATGCGAGCGCCTCCGGCGCGGGCCATACCGCGTTCCAAGGGGAGGGCCGGGCCCGGTGCGGGAGCTGCGCCGTCGTTCCCGGGTGCCCCAGCGCACCCGACTGCGCCGTCGTTCCCACCACGAGCAGCATTTTCCGCACCCGCAGCGCCAACGTTCCCCACGGTGACCGTGGTGTCCTGGGTAGTGGCGGCTTCCTGCCAGGTCAGGGCGTTACTGCCATCCGCGACCGCGCGGCCGGTGGCATCGCGAACAATGAGGCCGTGGGCGGCAACCCGCAGCAGCGGGCCGTCGGCGTAGAACAACGCGAAATCCGCGCCCAGCGCGGACCACAGATGGGTGAGAAGAGTGGGGAAATCATGGCCGGCACGCACTGTTTCCCATATCGCGGCCGGATCCGCGGGTAGCGCGGGCGTGAACACCGCCAGGCCGGGCACGCAGGCCAGCAGCCCATCACCGGGATAAGAATAGGACGGCATGGCTCCTCCTCGACCTGGTTCCATGAGTCACATCTCTGCTTGCAAGGATACCGCGCCCGGCAAGCGGCCTGCGCCACTTTCTGCCAGAATAGAGGTATGTCGCTCATGAATTGGGCCCTCGAGGTCGCCACCGCTCACCCTGAACTTGACGGCGCGCTGGTTAATTCCGACGGGCCCTGGCTGGATGTTCTGCTCCCGGACGGACGCACGTTCCGCTTCCGCCCCTTTGAGATGATCGATCCGGATGCTCCCGAAGAACGCCGGCGCGAACTTCTCAACCGCCTCATTACTATCGGCGTATCCGGGGCCACCACCCCGCAGGTTACCGAGGGCGCGGCCGGGTCCACCCAGCCGGGAGCGGCGTCGCCCCACAACGGAGCGGAAAGCAGCGCAAGCGCTACCGGAACCGGGGCGCCAACGGGAAGCAACGCGCCCGAAATGCCCGGTACGCCTCCGGGCCGCGGCCAGAAAAACCTGTCCTGGCGGGATATCTTCGCGCAATTCTTCGGAACCATGGATCCGAGTGACCCCGGCTTCCCGCACCACGATCCCGCGCTCGCGGAGCTCTCGGAGGAACAGGATGACACCGAGGGGCCGATTATGCCGATTGTGCGCGCCGCGGACTATTTCACGCGCGTCAACCGGCGCGAGGATGATTCCTTTATCTACCTGCCGCTCACGGATTTCGTTGGCGTGGGCCTGGCGCGCGACACCCCGGATAACATCATTCCGCTGTATTTCTCGGACCTGGATCTGATTCCGGGAACGGATGATCTGGGTCCGATCTTCGGGCACGCGGTGGAATCACTGCGCGGCCTGAACGCGCAATCGGGCTACGCGGCCCTGGAGCTGGCCGTCATGCTCTACGCGGGTGCGCGGGTGCTGGCTTTTACCGAGCCGAATAACTACCAGAGTTCCTGGTTCGCGGATGTGGATCTGGTCCAGCAGGTGGCGTACTCCATCAGCAAGCAATATCACGGCGCGCTGCCGCTTTTCGTGCCGGCTTCGCGTTCGCGCCTGTTCGTGGTGCTGGCGGATGATCCGGAACTTCCCGCGCTCTTCAACCGTTTGCTCCAGGATTACGATATCGACGACGCTATCTACCCGCTCCCCCACACCGTGGCCGCGGACGGCTGGATGGAATGGATTCCTATGCCGGATCACCCGGCCTACGCACCACTGGCGAATCTGCGCACCACCTTCCGCGGGCGCATGTACGATCACCAGCAGGAATTCCTCTCGCGCTGGCCGGAAGAGATGGGCCACGTGGCCCTCTACGAGGTGCATGACCTGGACGAAGGCGCGGTGAGCCTGACGCAGTGGCGCCGCTCGGATCGCTACGGATCCATCCCTGCGGTTGCAGATTTCATTAATTACCTTGACGACGCCGATCCCGAAGCCGCCAATATCACCATTCGCCTGGATGTGGCCCGCGATGTGTGGCCCGAGGGCTTCAAGCCTCTCGAGAACGTGTGGCCGCCGCGCTACGAAGTGTCCGGATTCCCCGATCCGGAAACCTTCCAGAAGCTGAGCGAAGCGGCGCACCGCGCGTTTTAGGCGCTCCAGCTAGGCGCGCCCCCACTGGCCGCGGTAGAAACGTCCGAGCGTTTCTTCTTTGCAGGCCGCGTAATCCCCGGATTCGATGGCCGCGCGGATGGTGTCCACGAGGTGCACGGTGAAGTACTCATTGTGGATGGTGGCAAGCGTGGCCGCCAGCGCTTCTTTCGCCTTGAAAAGGTGATTGAGGTAGGCGCGCGAATAGTTTTGGCAGGTGTAGCACTCGCACTCGGGCACCAGCGGCCCGAAATCGGTGCGGAACTGGGCGCGGGTCACGTTGAAACGCCCGTCGGGTGAATAGATCGCGGCATTGCGCGCCACCCGGGAAGGGTTGACGCAATCGAAGGTATCCGCGCCGGCTTCGATAGCGGCGAAGAAATCATCCGGTTCGGAAATCCCGAGGAGGTGGCGGGCTTTCGTTTCGGGTAGTTCCTCGCTCACCCAGGCGCAGATGGTTCCGAGCTTCTCCTTTTCCAGGGCCCCGCCGATCCCGAAGCCGTCGAATTCCTGCCCGTCCACGCACATGGACCCGAGGTCCCGCGCGGCTTTGCGGCGCAGGTCCTCGTACTGCGCGCCCTGGATCACGCCGAAAAGCTGCTGGTAGGGTTTGTCCGCGCGTTCAATGGTGAGGCGGCGGTGTTCAGCCAGGCAGCGTTCGGCCCAGCGGCGGGTGCGTTCCAGGCTTTTTTCCTGGTAGGCCCGGGAGTTGAGGAGGGTGGTGAGCTCGTCGAAGGCGAACATAATATCGGCGCCGAGCTGGTGTTGGATCCCCATGGACACCTCCGGGGTGAAGCGGTGGCGCGAGCCGTTGAGGTGGGAACGGAACCATACGCCGTCGTCGTCCACATTCGCGAGGCGCTCTTTATCGCGCGCCAGTTCGGTATCCGCGCGCCCGGCGTTTTTCCCGGCGTACTCGTTGGTGAGCACTTTCTTGAAGCCGGAGCCGAGCGAGAGCACCTGGAACCCGCCCGAATCCGTGTAGGTCGGCCCGTTCCAGTTCATGAAGGCGGATAGGCCGCCGGCGGCGTCCAGGATCTCCGGGCCGGGTTGCAGGTAGAGGTGGTAGGCGTTGGCGAGCACGGCCTGCGCGCCGATACCGTGCACCTGCTCGGGCGTGAGCGTTTTGACAGTGGCTTTCGTGCCGACGGGAATAAACGCCGGGGTGGCGATATCGCCATGCGGGGTGTGGATAACGCCGGTGCGTCCCAACGGCCGCCCGGTGAGGTCACCCACGCGCGCGTCCAGGCGCGTCCCGATCGTAAATCCTGTTGTCACGCTCTCACCTTTCTGTTGCGGTGCGGTTTTGTGTGCGGCCTTTTCGGTACGACGACGCCGCCACCGGCCCGCTGCCTATCGTAAGCCTTCGTGGCGTTTGACCACACCAACCACGGCGTAGGTCAGGGGGAGGAACACCACTTCGATACCGACTTTATAAAGCCAGCCCACCAGGGAGAGGTTGACGATGGACCAGAATTCGACATTGCCGGCCGCGATATCCGCACCCCAGGCCACGAAGCAGAAAATAATGGTATCCAGCAATTCGCCCACGATGGTGGAGGAAATGAGGCGCACCCACAGGGCGCGTTCCCCGAAGCGGCGCTTAATCCAGACCAGCACGTAGGAATTGGAGAGCTGCCCGAAGAGGAATCCGAAAACGGAGGCCGCTACGAAGCGCGGCACCACGCCGAGCACCGCTTCGAAAGCTTCCTGGTTGGCGTAATCCGGGGCGGGCGGGGCGATCTGCACCAGCCAGAAACAGCAGGAGGCCAGGATCTGCACCCCGAAAGCGAGGATGATCGTGCGGGAGGCGACTTTGAAACCGTAAACCTCCGAAAGAAGGTCACCGATGATGTAGGTGAGCGGGAAGAGCATCGCGCCGCCGTCGAAATACAGATCAAGACCGCCGATATTCAGGGTGATGAGCTTCGTGGCGCCGATATTGGAAATGAGGAGGAAGGAGACGAAGAAAACCGCCACGTACACGAAGAGGTGGGAGCGGGCGACGTCCGCGAAGCGGGGAGTAGTTGGGTGCGTGCTGGCGCCGTGCGGCGCGGTGGACTGCGAGCTCATCGTGACCTTTCCATGCGTGTTGAGAAAATATGGTTATGGTGTCCGGCTCTGCCACCGCACGGACGGTCATGATTATAGCGGGATATTGTGGGGCACGAAGCGCCTTAATTCCTGAATCTAATTACTGTCCGAGTGCTAGCATTTTCTTAGATAATTTCCATATAGGTATTCCCTATACCGACTGCGCTGTCTGGAAGAAATATGCCTTCGAAGAAGAAACCCCTGATCCTAACGGTGCTCCTCGCGGTGCTCGCCCTCGTGCTCCCACAGGCCTACGCGGCACCGGATCCCGCGGCTCCGCCCGCCCCCACCGCGCTCGTCTTGCACGCCACTATTTATACGCGGCAGGACATAACATCCCTCAAACTTGAGGAAGGAACCGGGTGGAGCGCCGGGGAATGGGAAATCGCTCCCGAAGACGTCAAGTCCACCACGCCCCTGGCCAATGGCCTGAGCCGTTACGAAGTGGAATTCGCGGTGGAACCGGATGGCTACACCGCGGGCCAAACCCTGCCCTACACCTTGCGTGCTCCCGGTGGGTGGCTCGGCCGCACGATCAGTGACACCGTGCGGGTCCCGATCACGCAAACAGAATCGGGGGATCTGCGCGTTGATGTGGTGCTCCGGGAAAATATTGAACGGCGCTATTCCGTGAGCCTCGTGGACGCGAACGGCACTCCCGTCACCGGAACTATTGACCGCTTCGCGCTGCCCACCTTGGATGGGCCCCACTCGATCAGCCAGATCGTTAAGCGCGATGCGCAGGGCTTCTATTTCACACAAAACGCTGTATACGACGACGCTGGCCAATTCACCACGCCCCCGCTGCGCCCGGATCCGAATAAGCCGATGGATCCGCTCACGGTTCGCGATGGCGGCACCGAAAAAACCTATGAAGTGACCGCGGTGGAATCCAGTGATACCGGAGAATTCACGGTGCGTGTGCGGGAAGTGAAGCTGAGCACCGCCACCTTCCACGTGGTTATTGAGCGCCCCTTTGACGTGCTCGGGAAAAACGCCCGCTGGGCATTTGAGGTGAATGGCCGGGCCAATCCTCATGCCGCCCCGCAGCTCGCAATTCCCGCGGGCCGCGGTGATTTCACCACGGATATCACGGTGCCGAACCTTCCGGAAGGTGCGCGGCTATCACTTCCCGAGCTCCCGGAGGCTTATCCCTACTACGCAATAGCAAAGCAGAGTTACGACCCGGCCACCTCCACCCTGCGGGTCACCCTGAGCAAGCGAGTGTACTTCACGGTTTCGGATATCGAGAAAGTTACTTTTGGTGAGTTCGGGGTACGCCACGCGAAGTCCGGCTTTGAGCTCGGGCTGTATAACACGGCCGGTGAGCTAGTTGATACCTCAGTTGAAGAACCGGACATGGCGCCGCGTTACCTCTTCACCAAGGTGCTGCCCGGGGACTACCAGGTGCGTATTATCAGCGCCCCGGAACGTTTTAAGAGCGGTTTCGACCTGGAGCGTGCACAGCATTTCCGGCTCACGGAAACAGGCCGCTTGCAGGTGCTCGGCTTGACGAGCAGCAGCCCGGATGCGGAAACTTGGATTAATCCTGACGGCGGTAACGATGCCCGCTTCGATAACACCCCGGAGGCCACGGCGCTCCTCGGATTCAAAACTCCCTTGCGCATGTTTATTCCCAAGGCGCCGTCGTTCACCAAAACAATTGTGCAAAAGCAGCCGCAAGCTGAGGTGAAGCGCAGCCACGCGAGTCTCGGGGACGCCGTCGAATTTAAGATCGCGGGGAAGATCCCCGGCGATCATCGGCTCATTATGAAATACGGTAAGTACGTCGATTTCGGTATCAAAAATAACGTGACCCTGGTCGATGAGCTGGACGAACGCTTCGCTTACGTGGAAGGCAGCGCGCAGGTCCGCGAAGATGGTGAGGCCACCGCGAATTACGCGGTGCGTTACGATCCGGAAACTCGCCGTGTGATTCTGGAAGATCGCGATGCCGCGCACGTGACGAATTTTGATTTCACCACGCGGACCTCGTACCGGCCCGAGAAAAACGTGGAGGTCACCTTCCGTGCGCAGGTGCGTGAATTTGGTACGACGCCGCTGCGCAATATCATCCCGGGCGATGAAGTAGAGATCGTGCCTTTCCTGGATGTGCTGGTGAAGAAGCAGTGGACCGGCGGTGGGGATCTCATTGCCGGGGTGGATCCGGATACGTATCTCGATAATTTCGAGGTGGAAAGCTGGCAGGGCGAGACGAAGATCGCCACGGTTCCGGCGCGCACCTATCTCAAAGCCAAGAGTGTGGTGCGCGGCGAGGGCAAGAATTTCCAGTTTGAGCTGGAGAAATTGCCGATGTATACGCCTGAGGAACTAGCCAAAGCTCCGGCCGAGCGCACCGCGCTGACCTATCGGGTGACGGAGAAACTCCCCGAGGGCCTGGCCGGGCATTTCCGGGTGGAGCGCAAGGAGAGCGCCGGGGCGCATCCGCATGCGCGAGTCGTCGAATTCACGAATGTGTATGTGCCTCCTACGCCTCCTGAGCCGCCGGTTCCTCCGGTGACTCCGGAGCCCACGCCGACGGCCACGGCAACTCCGACGCCTACTCCTACTCCCACGCCCAGCGGGACGCCCACGCCGGAACCGACGCCTACTCCCAGCGGGACGCCCACGCCGGAACCGACGCCAAGCGAAACTTCAACGCCGGAGCCCACTCCAACGCCGACCGCACCGCCGAGTACGCCGCCCGCAACGCCAACGCCAACGCCGAGCACTACCGCCACACCAACTCCTACGCCAACGCCCAGCAAGCCGGCTGATGAGAAGCGGCTGGTATCCACCGGCGCATCCGGTGCCGCTGGCGGGTGTGCTGCCCTCGCATTGCTGAGCATGGGCCTGGTACTTGTTATCCGGCGCTCCCGGCGCGATCATTAGCGCAACCAGCTGCTCATATAACCGCAGCTGACATAAGCGTCCCGCCAACTGCCCCGTTTTCTCGATTCTTGCAACCGCATCGCGAAAACGAGGCAGTTCCGTCCCGTGCGGAAGGATTGTCGGCGCATGTATTACGTATCCCTACGGTACGAGTAGATATCACTATGTAAGTAACGGCCCCATGGTACTCAGGGGAAGAACATGGACGCCGCTTGGCAACGTGAATGCGGTGCGGCCGCCGGTCACCACCGCCAGGAAATCCGGGGCTTTCACCATGCGGGCGTCACGCAACCGGAGTAGATTGCGCTCCCCTGCGCTCACGGCGCGATCCGATTCGCCGAGTTTCACTTCGATGCCTGCCCAGTGACCATCGCTGAACTCCAGCAGAATGTCTACTTCCAGGCCGCTCTCATCACGGTAACCGAAACAGGTGGCATCGATCTGCTCCGCGTAGGTGCGGATGTCCCGGACCGCCATCGATTCGAAGATCTGGCCGAAATAGTCGGGGTCATTCGCGAGTTCTTCCGGGGTTGCGCGGAGGGCCGCGAGCGCCAGGGAGGGATCGCAGAAATGCAGTTTCGCCTGTTTGCGGAGCCGGGTTTTCGATCGCAAGGATCCGCTCCAGGGCGGGAGCTTCTCAACGATGAAAATCCGGGTAAGTGCATCGAGGTAGCTTCGTACGCTTTGTGGGGAGAGCTGGCCGCCGTCCGCGGAAATATCTTGGGAGAGGGTGGTGGCCGCGGTTTCGCTCGCGATATTACGAGCGAGGGAGCGCAGCAGGCGCCGCACCCGTTCCGGGTCGAAGCGGGCGTCCACCTGCGCGAGGTCCGCATGCGCGATATTGTCCACGTAGTTGTGGACGAATCGGATAAAGGCAGGATTTCGCGAGGAGACAAGGAAGGGCCAGCCGCCTCGCACCGCTTCGGTAGCGAGTTCGGGGTAGCTGAGGGCCCCGGGTACGTAGCGCACGTTTGTGGTGGTACGTAGCTCGTTCAGGGTGATGCGGTCTTCCCGCGGATACGCTTCGCCCAGGGCCATCGGGCGCATGCGCACCCGGGAGAGCCGGCCGGCCCCGGTGTGGCGGGTAATCGAATCTGCCGGAGTGGCCGAACCCGATAAAATGAACTGGCCCGGGGCGCGCCGCGCATCGATTTCGTGGCGGATCTCGTTCCACAGGATCGGGGCGAGCTGCCACTCGTCAACGAGCCGGGGAATATCACCTTCCAGAACTCCCTGGGGATTGAGTTCCGCAAGGCGCTGGTTGGAAGCCTGGTCTACGCGAAATTCTGAGTGTGCGTGGAATATACCCGTTTCGGTTTTACCGCAGCCGCGCGCACCTTCAATCACCACGCCACCCATGATTTCCAGGTCTTGTTGCAGCACTGTATCAACCGCGCGCCGAATATAAGCCATGCTGTGAGACTAGCCGTTTCTCGCGCCATTGTCACTATTGCGGGAGTTTGGATATCACTATTGCGGGCTTTTCATTATCAGTCTTGCGTATTCGCGGTCGCCGCTTTTGAGGCCTCGCAGCTATTGCTTTTACGGGGCCGGGCGTTTCCTCACCAGGTGCCGGGCGTTTCCTCACAGCTCATAGCAGCCCAGCTCACGCGCCTGCCAGCTATACTTTTCGGCAGGAGCTCGTGACATACCGGGCGCAAGGAAAGATTGGATCAATGAGCGCTTTTGAACCGTACCCGCAGCGGGGACCGCAACAGAACCAGCAGTATCCACTTCCGGGGCAGCCGTATCAGGGGCCGGGACAGCCGTACCCCACCGCTCCGGAGGCGTATCCCACAGCCCCGCCCGCTTACTACCAAGAGCCGCAATTCCGCACGGTCAACAAGATCGTTTACGTGCTCCTTGCTTTCTTCCTGGGCGGCTTCGGCGTCCACCGTTTCCTGCGCGGTCAGGTAGGTATCGGAATCTGCATGATTCTGTTTAACTGGCTCACTATCGGCATTTGGGCGCTGGTGGAGTTCATTATCGGCTGCGTGAAGCTCAGCAAGTACCCCGGTGACGATTTCATCTTCACCCAGAGCGGGGATTGGATTTACTAATTCATACTCCTGTTCTGCGCGGTCAGAATCCCGAACGCCCGTGGAGTCATAAGTAAAGGAGGGGTGCTACCGCTCCTCCTTTTCCTATGCCCCCACCTATAGAACCGAATTGGCCCGGTAGTACTCCTCAATAGCAGCTCGAGGAATAACCACGGTTGAACGAGTTTCGGTATCACAGTCCTTGCGGGCTTCCCGCCACGGAGCTTCGCGATGAGTTTTCTCAACCAACTCGTTTGGATTCAACTCGCCCAACTTCGCGCAGACGGCATCAACAACGCCCCGCTGCCGATCAGAAAGCCCTTCACCCCGACTGCGCAGCTCGCCCGGGTTAATGAAAAACTTGCGCCGGTGCTGAGCGAAGAGATCTGGTGATACCGGACCGTTCACCCACGCTTGAAAGTCTCCGTCAAAAAGAGGCTGGCCAGTTTCGCCGAGATAAGCGGCCTGGCAGTAGAAGGTGAGTTTTTGCAATTTCATGGTGGTCATCCGCCCGCAGCGCTCAAGAATACGCCCGGCAATATCTTCGACATTCGTCATCCCGCACCTCCTCATGTCACGTATTCGAACCGGCAATTTGGTTATAATTCTAGCATGGACGAAAGCCCGCGCCCCACAATCTCCAAGTCCGCTGCAACAAGCGCCGGCAGGGTCTTGACGAAGCTCTACACTGAGCATCCTGAAGATGCTGAGGTTCGCTGTCAAGAAGACCAGATTTCCGCGAATGCGCTTGTTACCGTCCAAAACTGGCGTTCCCAACATCTGGAGCCAACCCTCAACGCTTTTGCTGTGGCCCGGGATATTACCACAGATATCCCTGGCACCCTTGTCACTTTCCGACTCAAGCGAATAAGCTCCATCGTAGCAAAGCTAAGTCGTTCGAAGAACGACTTTCGCCTAGGGGCCATGGACGACATCGGTGGCTGCCGCATCATCACGAATAGCTGCGATGATGTTTTCAATATTGTCACCAACCTATCCAAGAAGATGGACCTCAAACCCGAAAGCGGGGTGAAGGACTATATTCGAACGCCGCAACGTAGTGGATACAGGTCGTACCACCTGATTACTCTGACACCCCCAACACCCACCGGATACCGAGTTGAGATTCAGGTCAGGACATTCCTTCAACACGCGTGGGCCACAGCTCTTGAGGCTGCTGGATCCATGTACGAACGGAATTACAAAAACCCCGCCATCGCTGCCACCATGGACGAATCCGAAAAGACCAATCGCAGGTTCTTCCAGATTGTCTCCGCACTTTTCGCCCTCTCGGAGAATCAACCCGTTCCACCCGGAATGTCCTCCGATAAAAATGAACTCCTCGCAGAATTGAGAGCATCCGAAAAGTACCGCGCCCTCTTCCACGATCTTGCCAACTCATCCGCCAGCAGCTATCAGAACTTCATCCCAGCACCCACCGCAGGTGGAGAAGGCACAAGCTTGTACGTCCTCGAATACGACCAGGAAGCCCAGAGCCTGCGGGCGGAGCCTTTTCCACACTCGGCCCTCGCGGATGCCGTACGCGCCTACAATGACCGCGAAGAAAATGATGTATTTGGACAAACTCGCGACACAGTATTAGTTCATGCGCAAACACCGGAGAATCTTGCCCTGGCGTTCCCGAACTACACCGCGAATTTGGATGTGTTCAATCGCAGAATCGCGCCCTATTTCGGGGAGAACTAGTAAAGCAACCGCAGCGTGGGGGTGTCGCCGTCGCGGCCCTGGGCGATGGCGATGGACTCATCCGCAGCGGTGCCCAGAGTTTGCCCTGGCATGAGGGTTGCGCCGTCGGAAATAATATATCCGGCGGTGTTCGCGAGCAGTTCGTACACGGCCTCGCGCGGGCGGTGACTATCCTTCACCTCGAGGTCAAGGTGCCCGAAAAGCGGCAGGCCCACGGTGCGCCCGGATACTAGCTCGCCGGCGCGCATCGGCACGTAAATCCACAGTAGGAACGGGTCTGCGGCGTCGATCCGATAACCGGTCACCACATCGGCGGGGTAGATGATGCCCAACTCGGGGCGCGCCACGCCCACCGCGGCTTCCTCGCCCATGAGCGAGCGGATCACGGCCGTGTACACCCGGTGCAGCGTGTGCATAGAGGTACGACGCCGCGCCGCGAACTCGTCGCTCACCGGGTCGGGCATGTCCTCCCCGGAGCGCGCCATATCGGAGAAAAACGTCATCATAATGTGGAAAGCGTGCGGCGGGGTGGCACCCTCGAGCGCGGCCGGCCCGGAGACGGGCGTGAGCAGCACAGTCACGCCACTGGCCAGAAAATTGAACACCTGCCCGCCGGGGAGTTCATCCAGGTGGACATCGAGGGTCTGGCCGTCCACTTCCACTCGTTCCAGCGCCGCGCGCACGTCAATCGGCGCACTAAAAAGGGCGACGGCGCCCAGGTGGTCAGGGGCAACAGGATGAATAGCGGACACCGGAACTTGAGCCATGTGCCCTATCGTAGCGGCTTGGCCAAGGCGAGTGCGATGCGGGTTTCTCCCCTGGGCTAATGCGGGCTTCCTCTTCACGCGCGGCCCGGTGCGGCTTTGCGGAAATACAGTCTTCCAACACCAAGGGAGGTCCGCTACACAGGAAACGAAAGAAACGAAAAGGAGGTGTGATATGACAACTGTTTCACATGATGACAAAATCGCGCAGATTGATCCGGAGATCATGGATCGAATCCGTCGGCTTCTCGCTAAGTCACGCAGGATCGAATTGGTTTTTGACGGTATTGCTGTAGAAGTTCCACCCCGCTGCGCGCGCAAATTTCGATGGCCGTGCAGGAAGAACCTGATGGAGATAGGGAAATCTCCACTCAGGAATCTGCCGATCTGTTGAATATGACCCGCCCGACCGTGGTGAAGCTATGCGAAGACGGCGCACTACCGTTTCGGAAAATTACCACCCACCGCCGGCTCTGGCTCTCGGATGTACTGAATTATCGAGAAAAGCAGTGGCAGCAAACTCGTGAAGCTCTCGATGCTCTCATGGCAGATTCCTATGCCATGGGCGATTACGACGAAGATCCCGAAGTTATCACCCAGGCAATCCGAGAGATGGGCAGTGGGAACTAATGCGCGCGGCTTACCTGGATACCGACCGCACTCCGTAGCGATTGAGATGTGATCGTCACGCTCAACATCTAGCTGAACCTGCGGGTACGCGCCTGAGGAAGATCCAATATGGATCCCACAGGGCGCGTACCCGCAGGCCGCAGGAGTAGGAGTGTTCTAGACGATTACGTAGACCAGGGTGCAGAAACCGAAGGATACGAGGGATATGACCGAGGTGAACGTGGTCCACATCTTCAAATTAGTTTTCGTATCTACCTGGAGGAAACCGCCTACTAGCCAGAACCCGGAATCGTTGACGTGGGAAGCGAAGAACGATCCTGCTCCCATTGCCACGACAACGAGCGCGGTTTGGATGTCATTGAGTCCGGCCCCCGCCACAGTTGCTGCTAGCAAGGCTGCGGTGGTCTGGATGGCCACAGTTGCTGAGCCTTGTGCGACTCGTAGTGCCAGGGAGATAAGGTAGGCAGCCAGGAGCAGGGGAATACCAAGATCAGCTAGCGTGTTAGCAAGCGCGGTACCAATACCGGTTTCACGTAACACGGACCCGAACATACCGCCAGCACCGGCCACCATGACGATCGCTGCCACGGACTTGAACCCAGCGTCGTTGATCTTGTCGATATTCTTCCAGGGTACTTTACGTACATAACCCAAAATGATTGATGCAACCAGAGCGGTAACGAACAGGGCTACCGCGGTTTCACCGAAGAATTTCAGGGCGCTTGCCCACGCCGCGTGTTCTGGGATGATACCAGCTGACTGCAAAGTACTAGTCACCGTGTTACCGGTAATCAACAGGATCGGGAGCATGAGAATAAAGAGAACGGTTGCGAAGCCGGGCTCTTTCCCGGGTAGTTCACGCCCAGATTCTTTAGATCCCAAAACGTTGGGGATGGGAACATCGAACCTCTTCGAGAGCCATAACGCGAAGCGGTAACCGGCTAGATACCACGTGGGAATCGCAACGATTAGACCGACCAGGAGCACGGTCCCGATATTAATGTTCATCGTGGTAGCCGCGGCCACCGGGCCGGGATGGGGCGGCATGAGTCCGTGCATGACCTGGAACGCTCCAGCTGCCGGCAAGGCATACAAGAGTACTGGTCCGCCCAGGCGGCGGGCAACGGAGAAGATGATCGGGAACATGACAATGAGTCCGGCGTCGAAGAAAATTGGGAAGCCGAACAAGAGTGAAGCTACCGAGAGTGCTAAAGGTGCTCGTTTTTCCCCAAACCAACGCAGCAGGGTTTGGGCGAGTACTTCAGCGCCCCCGGATTGTTCAAGCATGCGTCCAATAATTGCTCCGAACCCGATGATGAGAGCGAGTTTGCCAACGGTGCCCGAGAAACCGGTCAAGAGCATATCGAATAGCTCGCTGACTGGGACCCCGGTAGCAATAGCAGTCAGGGCTGATACCAGAATCAGTGCGACTGTAGCGTTGACTTTGAATACGATAATAAGGAAGAGTAAAACGGCGATCGCTGCTAGAGCGACACCGAGGAGACCTCCTGTTGTCAGAGTCATGAGTGCTCCTTCAATATATGAGCCTCTTTAGGAGAGGAGCTGGGCGGCGTTGGCCACGGCGCCTTGAACGTCGCCCGATTGTGGATAGAGCAATGACCGGCCAATGACCAGGCCGATCACGTTGGGGATCTCCAAGAGGAGAGCCCACCTGTGGAGGGTTTTGGCAGCATCATTGCTGACTTCCCCGCCGAGGATAACGATGGGTAGGGTAGTCGCCCTTGCGAAGCGTTCCAGGTCGGGAGTGTCGGGGAGTTTAAGTACCGTGTAGGCACTGTTGCTCCCCAAACCTGAAGCGATTGCTATCGAGCGGGTAACGGCATCGGTAGACACATCATTGACTACCTGTTTGTCTTCGCGCCGTGATATGAAGGGTTCGACCATAGCAATGCGTTGGCGTCGGGAAAGGTCGGTGACTACTTTCCCGGCCATCTCCAAAGTGCTCACGGTTTCTGTTTCGTCGTAGGCAATACGGAGAAGGATTTTCCCGCCTTGCAGGCCTGCTTTGGCTACTCCTCTAGCGGTATAGCCCGTGATACGGTCATCCAGTTCCCAGGCCGCGCCGGCCAGTCCTGCACGATTCATCGACCCGTAAACCCATTTGCCATCCAAGACTCCGAGCAGCGCGAGGTCTTCAATAATGTCGGCTGTTCCTAACAGTCCGGAAACCCCGGGCACGGCAAGCGCGTCACACAGGCGCTGGAGTAGATCGAAACGGTCTTCCATAGCACGCGGATTAGGGCCGGCGGCGAATGCGCCCCGGGCTGGGTGATCCGCGGCCATAATAAGGAATTTCCCGTTGGGTAGCAGGGTGGCGGGTTGCTCGCGTTTGAGCAAGGCTTTGTGAGCAGAACCCGGGCAACGCCGTCCTGCAATAAGCCTGGCAATATCCATGGTTACTGGTTGCTTTCTGCTGATTGAGGTGTCTCGAGTAGCGCGTCAGTATGATTCGCGGCCAGCACGCGCTCGATTTCATCCTGGGTGGGCATAGCGGTGGAGCATTCGATACGCGAGGTGACGATCGCGCCGGCAGTGTTGGCATACCGGATCGTTTT
>NZ_JASPCQ010000020.1:0-22221 GCF_030230305.1 Actinotignum sanguinis | reverse complement strand
CGGCACCTAACGAGGAAGGCGCGCTAGGTGCTTTGGAGGCGTTTAAAGAAGGAGAGTGGGGGCGTAAATACCCGGCGGCGGTAGCGGCCTGGCAGCGGGCTTGGGACCGGTTTATTCCGTTCTTGGCTTTCGGTCCGGCTACTCGTAAAGCGATCTATACGACGAATAGTATTGAGTCGTTGAATTACCAGCTACGTAAAATTATTAAGAACCGTGGGCATTTCCCTTCTGATGGGGCAGCGGTCAAACTCATGTGGCTAGCCATCATGAATATCGAGGATAAACGTGCCAGGCAGCGAGCTAGGGATGCTGTACGACCCAAGGGTAGTGCGCGTAAAGGACCTGGCCGGCTTATCGAAGGGCAAGGCGTGCAGGGCTGGCAGAAAGTATTAGGCGAGTTATCCCTGCACTACCCAGACCGGTTCCCAACCAACTAAACAAAACCATTTACACAAAAAACTTGACAAGCTCTGGGGAACAAGGAGGGGAGCACACCCGGAAAACCGGGGTGCTCCCCTCCCACACAGGAACTTCTGATACAGCCCCTAACCACCGGTCCCGAAAAGCGAACTTCTCCTCTTCCGTAGTAAATTTAGGAGGAATCTCTATATCAGATGTCCAAGAATTCGGATTCCATTCGGATGCAGCGGACACTGCCAATTCGCTGTCAACATTGCCAGCGGTTCCGTAATCAGAATCGCCAGCGGCACAGCCAGTCAGTACTGCAAGTACAAGTCCGAGAGCAGATCCAGTCTTATATTTCATGTCCACGTCTCATTCCAACCCGTAAAACTGGGAAGCAGGAGGTGTCTTCGGACAGGTTTTCCATACGTCAGGAGGAATCTGGGTCAGGAGAGCTCCATCATTACTGGGGAACCATCTGTGTTCGGCATCGGTATAAAATGTCGCGACATATGTTTCCCGGGCAGGACGCTCGGAAGTATCGACAGTAAGACCGTGAGCCGCCAAGCAGGGAATATAATACTCGTCCCAGTAATCCCATATCACTCTCAATTGATCTTCTGACCAGTCAGTAAGAAATTCCGGATTAGGAAAATACATCGCTTGGCACTCGTACGCAGCAATTTTGTACGCCTCATATTGAGACTCTGGAATAGTTGGGTTAAAAATAACTCCGCCCCGAGGTATCGCATGAGCGCTGAAACCTCTTTCCCTGAAGCATTCAGCATTCTTATTATCCATCAATTCCAGAGATTCTTGCCATTCCACAAGCGGAATATCCGGCGGCGTCTCAATTTCCAAAAACTCCGCGTGACGTTTTAGCCACTGCGTGCGAAAAGCAAGTTTCTCTTCCTCCGTGTGATAGTGCGGAGAGATTTTAATCTTCGCTTTCCAGGTATTCGGATCCCATTCGGAGGTTGAAGCCGCAGCCGCTTGATTTCCAGATTTTCCCACGCTTTCGGAATCGGAACTACTAGTTCCGCAGCCCCCCGCCACCATAAGAGCGACAAAGAAAACGGCCAACTTTTTCCACTTCATAAGCCACCGCATTTCGTGATACACGTGGCGGCGAGAAAGACAGCACTTTCCCGCCACCACACGCGTATGAGATAAGATCTACCAGTCTATCGGGGTACAGGTAGCGTGGGTAGGTGCACGAAGAAGCTCCGGTGCCGCAGCGCTCCAATTACCGTTGAAGTGATTAGAAACAACGCTCACTTCGAACCGACCCACCGCATTGTAAAGCACGTCGCTTCGGACTTTTACCACCATATATTCCGAGGTTTGCTGCTTTGCATACACCCCAACATGAGCCTGATTAAAGTTGCACTTCTTGTAGCCACCCACCTGGATAGCACTGGCTGATGGCATGAATGCCACAACAGATAGCAGTGTTGCCGCGAATGCGGCACCTACTTTTCGGATAGTCTTCACGATCTTCCTCCTATTCTCCGTTGAACGGTGTGGACCTGTGATCCTTAACGACGCTCAAAGGAACGCCGTTAAGATCAGAATAAAGGACACATTCAAGATCCGTCAAGACTTTTTACAGAGTAATTTCAGCGAGCAAATTGTGCGCAATCGCATCACACACAACAGCCCCACATAGCGCACCGCCGCGAGTAACGGCAACACTGCCCGCCAAACTTCACGGAAACAGCACGTCCGGGGTGTGCCGCGTCGGCACACCCCGGACGTAGATAGGGCTCTTCACTTATTAGGATTCGACGCTGAGACGCAAGGCATAGCCCCGGCCCGGAACCCCGCCACTGGCCGTAGCATTTTCCTGGGTATCCACCCGGATAGTATCCCCGTCATGTGCTTCCCCGGCGAGGATCATACGGGCCAGCTGGTCACCGATTTCCCGCTGGATAAGCCGGCGGAGCGGGCGAGCCCCGTAGGCCGGATCGTATCCGTCCATCGTCAGGTAATCGCGCGCCGCCGGGCTCACGTCCAGATGCATACGCCGCTCACCCAGACGCTGCTCCAACTGCGTGATTTGCAGATCCACGATCTTGCCGATTTCCTCCATGCTCAGCGGGTGGAAAACAATCACGTCGTCCAAGCGGTTGAGGAACTCCGGCTTGAAGTGTGCCCGTACCGCCGCCATGACCGTGTCATATTGGGCCGCGGCATCCAAGGTGGGATCAGCTAGAGCCTGCGAACCCAAATTCGAGGTGAGGATGAGGAGGGTATTGCGGAAGTCCACGGTACGGCCCTGGCCGTCCGTGAGGCGCCCGTCGTCCAAAACCTGAAGCAGGATATCGAAAACATCCGGGTGGGCCTTTTCCACTTCGTCCAGCAGAATCACCGAGTAGGGCCGCCGCCGCACCGCTTCGGTGAGCTGGCCGCCTTCCTCATACCCCACGTATCCCGGAGGTGCCCCGACCAGCCGCGACACCGAGTGCTTTTCGGCGTACTCCGACATATCGATACGCACCATGGCGCGCTCGTCGTCGAACATAAAGTCCGCGAGCGACTTCGCCAATTCCGTTTTCCCCACACCCGTAGGCCCGAGGAAGAGGAAGGACCCATCGGGCCGGTTCGGATCCTGCACCCCGGCACGCGAACGGCGCACCGCATCGGATACCGCCCGCACCGCATCCTGCTGGCCAATGAGGCGACGGCCGATTTCCTCTTCCATATGGAGGAGTTTCTCCGTTTCACCCTGCATGAGCTTACCGACCGGCACACCCGTCCAAGCCGCCACCACTTCGGCAACTTCCTCAGAATCCACCCGCTCGGCGATCATCGGTTCATGGTCGCGGCTCGCGCCACTCGCCTCTTCAGCTTCAGCCGCCGCGATCTGGCGTTCCACCTCCGGAATATCACCATTTTGGAGCCGCCCAGCATCCTCATACCGGCCCTCGCGGACCGCTAATTCGAATTCGGTGCGCAGCTCATCAAGCTTGACACGCAAATCACCCACCCGGTTGCGCCCGGCCTTCTCATTTTCCCAGCGCGCGGTCAAGGCAGCTAATTCTTCTTTGCGGTCAGCCAATTCCGCCCGGATGGTTTCTAGGCGGTCGGCGGTAGCTGCGTCGTCGTCCTGCGTTTCAGAAAGATAGGACTCCTCCATGGTGAGGCGATCAACCTGCCGTTGCAAAACATCAATTTCCTCCGGGGAGGAATCCAATTCCATGCGCAGACGCGAAGCAGCTTCGTCGATCAGATCAATGGCCTTATCGGGAAGCTGCCGGCCGGTAATATACCGGTTGGACAGCTGCGCCGCGGCAACCAGGGCACCATCCGTAATTGTTACTTTATGATGCGCCTCGTACTTCGGGGCGATACCACGCAAAATTGTGATGGTATCCTCCACCGAAGGCTCGCCCACGAAAATCTGCTGGAACCGGCGTTCCAAAGCCGGATCCTTCTCAATATTTTCGCGGTACTCATCCAGGGTTGTGGCACCGATCAGCCGCAACTCACCACGCGCCAGCATGGGCTTGAGCATATTTCCTGCATCCATCGCGCCTTCGGAGCCGCCCCCGGCCCCCACGATGGTGTGGATTTCGTCAATGAACGTGACAATTTCACCCGCAGCCTCTTTAATTTCATTCAAGACGGCCTTGAAGCGCTCCTCGAATTCACCGCGGTATTTCGCCCCGGCAACCATGGAGGCAACATCCAGCTGAATAAGCCGCTTGCCACGCAAAGACTCGGGCACATCACCATTCACCATGCGCTGCGCGAGACCCTCCACAACAGCGGTTTTACCCACGCCCGGTTCCCCAATAAGCACCGGATTATTCTTGGTACGCCGGGAAAGCACCTGGACCACGCGGCGAATCTCGCTATCGCGGCCGATCACGGGATCCATTTTCCCTTCCCGAGCCATCGCGGTGAGATCCTGACCGTACTTTTCCAGGGCCTGGAAAGTACCTTCCGGATCCGCGCTATCTACCTTCGCGGTACGCACCCGCGGTAGGGTAGCACGCAGCGCTTCGTGCGATGCGCCCGCGCCGCGCAAAATCTCCCCCGCCTGGGATTGCGAGGCCGCAATCGCCATGAGCAGATGCTCGGTAGAAATATAGGCATCCCCCAAGCTGGTTGCTTCCTTACCGGCCTCCGAAATCACCCGCGAGAGCGGGCGCGAAGCCGCGGGATTTTGCACCGAATCCCCCGCCGACCGCGGCAAGGACGCCAGCGCCCCAGCTACCCGCTCCGCGATATCCACGCGATTAGCACCCACCGCTTCAAGCAGCGCGAGGGCGATTCCACCTTCCTGACCGAGCAAAGCGCTCAGGAGATGCACCGGCTCCACCTGGGGATTCCCTGCATCCGTCGCCGTGCGAATGGCCTGTGCCAACGCTTCCTGCGACTTCGTTGTTAACTTATCCATGACAACTCCTTACATCGGCGGCGGCTACCTGGTCACCACTTCACCGATCCACCCATATCAACGCAAGCTTTCTTGAGTCTATTCCACTCAAGTTAGAAGATGTGCCAATCGTACCGACCTCCTTCATCTTCGGCGGCCACACACCCGAACCCGCCCGCCTATACTGGATGAATTGCATAGCGAATGGAGGAGGAGCGGTGCCGGAAGGTCACGCTATTCATCGTCACGGACGTATTCTCACGGCGCTTTTTGGCGGGGAAACCGTGGCGGCCAGTTCCCCGCAGGGGCGCTTCGCCCAGGGCGCAGCACTGCTCGACGGCTTACGCGCGGGGCGAGCCCACGCCTGGGGTAAACATCTTTTTTGGCCTTTCCTTTCCGCTCGCGAACCGGCCGCCGCAGCACCCGGCACTCCTGACGTTGAGCTTGGCGACCCGCAGGCCACTTGGCTCCACATTCATTTAGGACTCTACGGAAAATGGGCTTTTGCAGGGCCGGGTGTGGCCGGTTTGCATGGCGCCGGAATCCGCGTGAGCCCCACGGAAGATTCGGGTATGCGCAAGACCATCGACGGTGGGCAAGATGGCACCACGCACCTGGTGAACGCCGCGTCTCCGGGTGGTCGCGATGGTCTACCGGAGGACAATATCCAGGTCCTGGGAGAATTGGCGACGACGCCGACAACCCGCTTGCGCCTCGCCGGCCCAGAGGCGGTTGCCCAGCTCACCGGCCCTGCCCGCTGTGAGATTCTCAGCGGGGAAGAAGTCCTCGGGGTGATCGCTCGCCTCGGTCCCGATCCTATTCGCAATGAGGAGGGCGACCGGCAGCGATTCGTGACCGGGGCGCGCCGTCGGAAGATCCCGGCCGGCCAGGTGGTCATGGACCAGGCTGTTGTGGCGGGCCCGGGCAATATTTACCGGGCTGATTGTTTGTGGCGCACCGGGATTTCGCCGTTGCGGCCGGCCAATAAAGTTTCCGAATCCCGCTACCGCCAGCTCTGGGATGACCTGGTGCTCTGCATGGGCCGTGATGTAGATTCCGGAATTATTGTGACAATTCCTCCCGAATACCAGCCCGATCCCATTCCCGCAGGCGATCCGGAGCTCTCGCGTTTCGCGGTCTATCACCGCACCGGCCGGCCGTGCGTGCGCTGCGGCGCAATTATTCGGGAGGAACTTATGGCGGGGCGTCGCCTCTTCTGGTGCCCGGGCTGCCAACGCTAGACCTCGGATTTTTTCCTTGTGCGCCCGGCGATCCCGTGCCACCGGTGAGATATGCCGGGTCGGGTGTAAGCCACGCGATATGCACGGTATCTGCGAGCGAGCCGGTGATCAGCTGGGCTCGCCCCGGAATATCGCGGCGGGCATTCACACCGCGATAGCGAAAATCACCGGAGAGCAGGAGAACGGCCGGGGAGGTGGCGAGGAGGCGCCGCCACAGCGGGATATGACTCAAGTGCGCAGGTTCCGCGGTGGTGAGGATGAGGTGCCACCCCAGTTCGGCAGCGTCCACAAGTACTTCGCCAAGCGGTGTGAGCGCAGAGCTCTGCGGATCAAGGAGTTCGGCATCATCCACCATGACAATAATCGGTGCGGGTGGCGCCGCCACCTCCATATTGTTATTGGCGCGGGGAACTGGAGAGCGGCGGGCGGCGAGCACCTGGGCAAGAGCCTCCATATCCGCGCGAGCCTGCGCTCCAGTTCGGTAACTTCCCGCGATGAGTTCGGGCGGGACGCAGGTGCGCAGCTGACCATGCGGGTCAATGAGAAAAAGACGGGGTGGTGGCGCACTCTGGGTCACTTGGTTGAGGAGGAGGCGCAATGTGGCAGTTTTCCCCGATCCTGCCTCCCCAATAATAAGAACATGCCCGGTGGTGGCAAGATCGAGGGCGGCTGGCCCGCGGTGGCGGGCGCTCACTCCCAGCTGCAGCGCATTCAGCGAAGGGCGGGACGGTACACCTCCCGCCAGGAGCTCTTGGTAGCTGAGGTGCGCGGGGAGCTCCCATAGCTGAGGTGCGGGCGGCCCGGCCCAGGCCGCGCGGATATCGGCAAGGAGATCGCCCCGGTGCGAGGCGGAAACATCCAGGTGCGAGGCGGGAACATCCAGGTGCAGGGCGGGAACATCCCGTCGCGCCCCGGGCGAATTCACGTGCGACAGACCAGAATCTACAGGTGGCCGAGTGGTGGCGAGTAAAAAATGTTCCCCGGCGGGAGTTATTCCCCGGCCCGGGCAGTCTACCGGGACGGCGGCAGCGCGCCGATGCGGGGCATGCGAATCATAGGGATCAGCTAGGCGTAGCTCGAGCCGCGTCGTGAAGAAATCGCGCACGTGCGCGGGAATCTCAGTGGGGCGGGTAGCCGTAGTAATAATGTGAATGCGGCTGGCCGGGCCGCGCTCGATGAGTTCAGTGAGGGGCTCATCCATATCGGGGCGCGCTCGTAGCGCCGCCCACCCGCGCAGGAAAATGAATATTTCTCCGAAAGGATCGGGGTCAGGTGATTGCCCGCTCCGTGCGGCTTCACGAGCGCGGAGCACGTTCCTCAACTCAACCAATCCGGCACGCATCCGCTCCAGCTCAGAATGATCTACCCGAAAACAAATATGCGGCACGTTAATGAGGTGGGCGAGTTCTGAACCGCCGAGATCGCACAGCATATATTGCGCTTCGGCGGGGGTATATCCCAAAGCGATGGCCCCGGCAATGGTTCGCAATGCCTCAGCACATCCCGCACCCGGAGCGCCGAGCACCAGAAGATGAGAATCCGTGAGATCAATATGGAGGGCTTCGCGGCGCTGGAGTAGTGGAAGATCCCGCTCACCCACCGTGAGCCGCAGCGGGGTGGCCCGCTGGCTCGGCGCATACATCCCGAACCTGGGTGAGGTACGCACCGCGATAAGCTCGGTGAGATGGCGCGGGCGGGTGAGCGGTTCCAGCCAGATCGGGTGGGCCCGCGGCCCGGCCCCCAGCAGCGGTTCGAGTGCTGCGGTGAGTGTGCACGACCCGTTCGCGGCCAAGCCCGGCCCGAAAGCCGCATCGGCAGGCCGGGGAGGTAGTGGCCCGCAGCTGCGGCGTCGTACTGCGGGAACGTGAGCCGGCCGTGCCGCGAGCGGGGCAGAAACATAAAACCCGGTGAAGCGGCGCGGCTCGGCACCGCTCGCGAGGAAACCGCAACCGGGCTGGGCCGGGAGGTGAGCGGCCTGCGGGGTTCCAATAACCGCGCGGGATTCATACTCGGAAAAGGTGCGCAGCGCGATCCGGTAGGACAGGTGAGAATCCAGGCCGTGCAACCGGCCTTCGTCCAAGCGTTGGGTGGCGAGCAACAGGTGGATTCCCAGCGAACGGCCCAGGCGCCCGATGGCCACGATGGTGTCGATGAGGTCAGGGTGGCCGCTCAGGAGCTCAGCGAACTCGTCAATAATAATAAGGAGTGGGGCGAGAAGCGGGCCGTTATGGGCGCCGCGAGCGCGAGCTGCCTCATATTCTCCCAGGTGGGAATGCTGGCCGTGCTCGGCGAGCAGGTGTTGGCGGCGGTTCATTTCCCCGCGCAGGGTTTCCTCCATGCGCTCACTCAGGGAAGTATCGCGTTCCAGGTTGGTGACCAGGGCTGCGGTGTGGGGAAGCTCGGCAAAGGCGTGGAAACTCGCCCCGCCCTTGTAATCGATGAGCACCAGGTTGAGCTGCTCGGGCGAGTGCGTGAGGCACAGGCCGAGGAGGAGCGTACGCAACAACTCCGATTTTCCGGACCCGGTTGCCCCCACGAGCAACCCGTGCGGGCCCATCCCACCGGCCGCGGCTTCTTTGAAGTCCAGCCATACTGGATCTCCCTGCGGATCAAGGCCGAGGGGCACCCGCAAAGCGGCTTCCGGGCGCTGGGCTGGGCGATGCGAAGCGACGGCACGCGCCGGGATAAGGGATCTCAATCCGAGAAGATCAGCGTATACCTGTGCACTAGCGGACTGCGGTGCGGAACCGCGGGAGCGGTAGAGCGCGCGGGCGCAGTAGGCAGCTCCGTCCAGGTCAAGCAGATCCGGAATAGCCTCACGCACCCCTGTGCTATCAACGAGGCTGAGATGTGCCGCGTCGTTACCATCGGGAAAATGCACAAGCGCGGCGAGGCTGCCGGGATCGGGCGAGGGACTCGCTTCGCGTTGCACCGGCCAGCCCCGCGGGCCGGGCCCCTCCGGTGGCGGGCCTGCGCGCCCGGAATCTTCCCGGAAATAAAGTGTGATGTGAGAGGGCGATCCTGCGGCTCCCGGTGGTCCGAGTACCCGGGACGGCCGGGGTAGCCCGGGTGGCCCGGGTGGCCCGGGTGCTCCAGCGGAGCCCTTAATAATAAGGTGTGTGACCCGGCCGCGCCCCGCCTCCGTAACGGCGCACGGAGGCAGCCAACTGAGCCAGCCCGCTTCGGCCGCGGGCACGTTATCATCCGGGCTAATAGCTAAATCACCAGGCGGAATGCTCGCAGCGAGCTGGCACAGGACGGCCCGCACCCACGCCCAGGCCGCCTCCCCGCTCACCCGCACGGTGGAATACGAGGGCAGGTCGAGGAGGCCGGGGCCGGGGATTGTGCGCTGTACCTCCGCGGCGCAGCGGTCCCGTGCCCGGCGGGCGGCGTCGTCGCGCTCCCCGGGCGGATCCTCCGCAAGGGTGACGGTATAGGGCGGCGCAAGCAAGGCCTGCCCCACCCGAATCGGGCCCGGCGCGGGCGGCATGCCGCGGCTCAGGCGCAACGGGAGCACAAGCGGAGCCGGATAATGTTCCGCTTCTTCGCGAACACAGGCCTCCAGCATGCGGGCGGCCTCGGCTTCGCACCTGGCCAGGGCGGCGAGGTAATCACGCCGCGCGCCGTCGCGCTTCCCGGCATTGCGTCGCAGCGTCAGGCCCATGTTGAGGAGCGCGAAGGCGAGCATGAGAAACCCCAGCGTTCCCATAAGGAGAAGCATGTGGGCAGAGCGCCGGGCGGTGGAGGAAAGCACCCCGAGCATCACCACAGATAGCAGCGCAGGGATAAACATGACGGCGTTCATTTTCTGCCCGCTGCCGCGATAACACGCGGGCGGCGCGGGAATGGTCACAACCTCCACGTTGCCACCCCCTTCGCGAATGGGCTCTCCTTTTCGGCACACCCTACCGAGGGCGCGGCCTCAAGGCGAGGCACCATCCACAGCTTCGGTACGACGGCGCATCTCTCTCGCACATGACCAGCTGGGCCTGTGGATAACTCGCTGGGCTGTGGATGAGCTCTGGTGAGACGGCGGCCTTCTTGATACCGTGCCCTCACCCCACGGCCGCGACGCTCCGGTACCGGCGGCCTGTGCTATCTCAGGGGCGAGCGCGGGCGAACTACTGCACGCGCAGGTACAAGCGCAGAAAGGAGGGCATATGGCCGGAGAACTAGCAGAATCACGCGGTACCCCATCGGGCGGTACCCCATCGGTGGATATCGCCATTCCCGTATGCGTGCATTGCGCGGGGCGGCGCGGCGAATTCGAGCTAGCCAGCTCGCTTTCACTGACCGCTCTTATTCCCGAAGTACTGCGTCTCCTCGCTCCGGATTTCACGCCTCCCACCTGGACGGTTCGTACCACCACCGGTCAGCACCTGGATCCGAGCCGGCCGGCAGGGGACCTGCTCTTCCCCGGAATCTGCCTGGTTATTGACGGGCCCGCGCCGCCCACGCCTCCCCGCTACGACCCGGTTCTCAGCCGTATCCGCCATTCCACCCTGATCGAACGCGGCGAACTTCCCCCACCTTCGCTCCGCAGCTGCGCCACCGGAACGGCTGTGGTAGCAGGGCTTAGCCTGGCCGGGTATAGCGCGTGTGCCCAGCTCCCCCACGTGCTCGCGCTTCCCGTGCTAGCCGGCATCACCTTTGTTTTCCTCGGTCTTGCTCATGTGAATTGGGCATATGCTCGCCGGCAAGAGGGCTCGCATCTGGGCAGCGGCTCGCACGTCATGGCGCTGGCGCTGCTCGCCGCCAGCGGCTGGGTGGGGGCAGCATGCGGATGGCGCGCCGCTCCGCTCGTATTAGCAGGTGCGGGATCACATATGGGACCGCGTGGGATCGCAGCCGGCTGCCTTCTCCTTATCATCGCGGTGCTCGCCCGGGTGGTGGTTCCCGTGCCGGGTGGCCGAAGTCTTTTGCTCACCTGGGCAATCGGTATGTTGGGCTGGGGCGGCGTGGCCCTGCTCCACGCCCGGCTTGCACAACCCACCGCGCTCGTCATCGTGGTGGCGCTGGTATGTACAGTTCGCGCCATTGCGCCAGTTATCTTGCGCGTGAGCGCTTCTCCACCGGAGATTCCCACCACCGCTGGCCCGGATTTATCTGCGCGGCAGAGCCCGGAAAGCTGGGCGCGTACACTCACCCTCCGCACCCTGGGGGCTGAAGCCGGCGCGGTCTTCGTGATCGCCGTGCTCCTCCCGCTGGCTTGCCGGCCGGATATCCTCACCATGGCCATATGTTGCACGGCGGTAACTGTGCTCGGGCTGCGTGCCATAAGTATGCGAGCCGACGCCGCGTTTGTACTTCGGCTCCTTTTCTTCCTTCTTCTTTATGTGGAGCTTTGTGTGCTGGCCATGCAAAACCCGGCAGCGCAAGCAGCGCCGGGTATTCTTGCTTGCCTGGCAGCTCCGGCGCTGGCCAGTATTCCGGCTGTTTTCCTCGGGTATCGAAGCCACCGAGGAAAACCGGAGAGTATCGACAATAGTGGAGGCCGCGGTGAGCGGTCAGAAGCCGAGCTTCTTCTCACCCGGCGGGTGGAGATTACGGAGCACATACTCACCGCCCTGCTCGGCGCCGGGATAGTTATTGCGGTCAGTCCATGGTAAACGCGCGCGCTATTATGAGCTCCCGCCGTTTCCGGCGCCGTAGTATCGCGGGTGCCTTGTGGTGGGGAATACCGGCTCATGAGGAGGCTCCCCGCCCGGGATTGGCCGGTTTGGCCGGAGCTCTTGGGCTAGCTCTGGTGGCCGCGGCCGGTACCGGAGCGGTACGGGCGCTCTCCCCGCAACTTCCCGAGGGCTGGGAGGATGGCGCGATCGTGGTCGCTGCGGATAGCGGAGCCCGTTATCTCAGTTCCGGTGGAATTCTCCACCCTCTCACTACTCTGGCAGGTGCTTACCTGCTGTATCCAGAAGGAGTATCCACCCATGTGCTCCCAGCTGCCCGGCTCGCAGGTATACCGCGCGGGGCGCCCCTGGGAATTCCCGGCGCCCCTGATTCTTTGCCGACCGCAGCTGAGTTGCACGATCCGTGGTTGGTGGCCTGCCCCGCAAGTGTTACAGCCCCGCAGGCGGACAGCGGGGAAAATATGCAGGGCACGGCCGCGCCGCTTGCCCTGGCGGCCACGGCTCCGCTCCCGGAATATCGCGGCGCCGTGCTGGTGCGAACACCGAGCAGTTTGTGGCTCATCGCCGCCGAGCAGCGCTACCGGGTAGATATACCGGAAGCGGCTTTCCGCAGTGAATTTCCGGGCGTGCCGGTGCTTGAGGCGCCACCGGATTGGGTAGCACTCTGGGCGGAGGGCCGGCCTCTAGCGCCCCTCACGGTTCCCGCTGCCGGAGAGCCGGCCGGGTATCTTCCCGGCATCGGAGCGGCACGGGTCGGTGACCTGGTCGCTTTTGCTGACAGTGCCGGCACCCGCACCTGGTTCCAGATCGGTTCGGGCGGGGTGCTCGAACCGCTCTCCCCCACCGCTTTCCACCTGTATCGGCTCTCCGATCACAGTGCCCGGGCACAGGTGTATGCCCTTGACCCGGCAGCTCGTGCCCATCTTGATTTCCGTGAAACGGGCCCCGGAGAGGGCTGGCCCGCTGATCTTACCGCGGAGCCCGGCCCGGCCTCCGGCGGGGCTGCCGGAACCGCGGAACCCGGCCCCGCCCGGGTATGCGCGGCTTTCCACGCGGGGCGCTCTTTCCTGGTGCACGCACCCGAATCCCCAGCATCACGCAGCGGTGCGGTGCTCGTGGCCGGTACAGATGCGAGCGTGGAAAGTGCCACCCTGGTGCAGGGGAGCACCCTGGTAGAGATTACTGATCTTGCCCGGCTGAGCAGGGCCGCTAGCTGGGATAACATCAGCACACTTGAGCTCCCGCCCGCCTGGCGCACCCGCCTTCCCGAAGCGGCCGCCACTCTTTCCGTAGATGAGCTCTGCACCGATCCGCACGGCACCACCCGGACCGATATTGCTGCCTGCACTCGGCACCGCCCGTGATTGACCGCGCACCCCTCATTTGCACAGGAACAAGCCCGGGCCGGGGAGTGGATATCCTCCCCGGCCCGGGCTGTGAGTGACATGCGTTGTGAATAGGTAGTGGCTGGTTATCTCGGGGTTAGCGGGTAGCGCTGGAACGGGAATTGGCCCGGTAGCGCAAGGTCAAGCCGCCGGCGAGCGCAGTGAGCCCGGCCAAAATCCAGCCCGCGAGCGCCGCACCGGTGCGTTGCAGCTGGGGAGGTGCAGGCGGCGTGACCGGCGGAGTGGCGGGCGGGGTGTGCGGCGGCGTAGCGGGCGGCGTCGTTGGAGGAACCGGTGGTTCTTCGAAACGAACCGTCTGTTCGCTATCGAGCGGATCGGTGTGCTCGGAAATGAGGCGGTCGCCCAGGTACACCCATTCGAAAAGAACCACCTCGCGGCCAGCTAAAGCACTCGCATCAAAGCCCAGCTTAATGCGGGCGCATTCACTAGGTGAACCGGGAATGAAGTCGCTGACTTTCCGCACCGGGGTGCCATCTTTCCCGAGCACCGGCGTCCCATCGGGGAACATGGCGGCCGTTTCAATACGGTACGTTTCTCCGGGAATAAGTGCTCCGCTGAGTTCGCATACCTCATCGGTAATAACCGCATCCGCGGTGGCGCTAAGAATCTGGTCACCGCCGGCACCATCGGTGCGCTTCGCACTAGTTGCGCTCTCAGCCCCACCGGCATCCGCATCCACATCCGCATCCGCAGCACCATCCCGGGCGCGGGTGGCCAGGCGCGTGAAGGTCACCGTCTGGTTGGTGTCGTTCAGGTCAGCATGCACGGCAATATCACGCCCGTCCTGGCGGAGAGTTTCCGTGGCCACCGCCCTGGTGCCGGCCAGAGCTGCGGCGTCGACCTCAAAAACCACCTCTACGCTACCGTGCGGGTGCTCGGGCACGAAACGGCTGGTGCCGGTGAGCTCGCTCCCGCTGGCATCGCGCAGCGGCTGGCCGCTGGTCGCGTCCAGGAGCGCCCCGTGAACCTCGTATTCCTTTCCGGGAATTAGGTGTTGATAAGAAACAGTATCCACCAGGGTGACGGTGCCAGTATTGGGCGCGATATGGGTGTCGGCATGGTGCATGGTGGTGTGGAGGGACGGCTCGCGGGTCACCGTGAACTGCTCGGTCACATCGGTAACACTGGTGGATAGCGGCGCCACCCGATCATCCCCCGCGAAATCGGAGACCACCACGTAGGTGCCCGGCAGGTTTTCCCCGGCCGCGTCCTGCTCCATAATCCAGGAAGGATCACCCACGCTGGGATAGAAACCGTTACGGGCGGGAAGCACCACCGGCTGCCCGATCTGGCGAGCGGACGGGCGGTTCTCATCGGTTACGGCCTGACCTTCCGGGAAGAAAAGCAGGGTGTGGGTGAGCGTTTGAGTATCGGTTCCAAAACCTGCCCCGCCGGTGAAATCGGGGTGATTAGCGGGCAGACCGCTCACCCAGACGTCGTCCACCAGGTAGGTGCCGGACTTCGTCTGGCGAATCGAGAGAGCCGAATCGATCTTCCCGGGGTAGCGTACCGACGTTGTTTCATCGGCCAGCCCGAACGTATCCGACCAGCCAGCCTCAATCCAGGGCGCGAACTCGGCCGGTTGGTCCTCCGCGAGGACTTCCCACACCCAGGTGTACATTCCAGGCTTGCTCACCGGTTCGCTCAATTCTGCCCGGATCGGGCCCGGGCCTTCGGCCACCACCGTCACCGACCCGATTTTTTCCGAGCTGGCCGGAACCACGCCCGGCTCGGGAACGGCCGTGGGTGAGACATACCAGGCGGTGGCCCGGTAAGTAACCGGGATAAAGGGACCGTCCTCAAACGAACCATTCGTTCCCGGGCGGCGGCTCCATTCGCCATCCCGGAAATTCTCATCCGCGCGGGCCACGAAAGTATCACTGAGGACCGTGCCGGTATCTACCACTTTCGCATCAGCCACGTGGGATACCCCGAGAGGCCGGAAGGGGAATTCTTCCCGGGAGGTTTCCTCCGGAAGTCCGTAATGATCAGCCCAATCGGCGTGAATATAGCGAGAATTCTCCCCCTGCTCGTTTTTGCGGACCTCCCATACCCAGGTGACGAAACCACGTTTGGGGGTGGAAAGTTCCGCGGTGAGAGTCTGGCCCGGGCCGTTGGCCTGGACCGTGACCGAGCCCAGGACCTCGGCTCCTTCAGGAACGGTATCGCTGCGCTGCGGGGTGGTGCGGCCCGCCCAGTAGGCGGTGGCCCGGTAGGTAACGGGCACATTTTTCCCCTTCACCTGGGTCCATTTCCCATCCCCGTAATCCTCCTTGACGGCGGTGGTGAGGGTATCGCGAATAACGCCGTCGGTATTAATAGGACGGGTGCTGACCTTCGAAGTGCCCAGCGGCTGGAAATCATAAATAACTTCCCAGGTGCGGCCCGGAACATTGCGAGTGAGGGGATCGCTGACCGGGCGGTGACCGTAGGTGACGGTGTCCTGAACAGTGCCATCAGCCCCGAAAATAGTCAGAGTGGTACGAACCGGGGTATCGAAAACGGCTGTGTAGCTTACCTGGCCATTCCCGGTGGCCGACCACGCCAGCTCCAGCGGCTTGCTATCGGTCACCCCGCTCCAGGTTACGCTCCCGCTCGCGTCAAAAACCGCCGGGCCGGTGAGGGTAATAACCACGGGAATTCCGGGCAGCCACGCCTCGGAATCATCCGGGTGCACCCCGATACCGCGAATGGCACCGCTGCGGTCCCCTTCACCTTCCACGATTCCACTCACGTAGCCGACGGCGGCGCTGGCGCGCGCTTCGCGCACGTAGCTCTGGGCCCGCTCCTCAATATCGGGACGCTGGGTGCGCACCGCCTGCACCAGTTCGTTCACGGTCTCTTGGGCCCGCCCCGGACGTCCCGGGTATTCCTTTTCGAAATTAACGTGGATGAGGTAGCTCAACGCAGCCAGGTTGAGATCATCCGTGGTATTTCCTTCGTAGCGGTTGAGCAGCCAGGCCATTTGCGGGGTACTCAGCTGCAACTCCCCCGGTCCGAGCGCCCGGGATTCAGTAAGGGTCGTAATATCGACCATTTCCCCGGGGCCAGGATCGGCATATTTCGCTTGGATACACCAAATGGGATAGCCCTCCACCGCCACCCCGTTAATTGATTGCGTTTCCGCGTAATGCGGGCCGAGGCGGAGGTGGCCAACAATATTCACTCCTTTAATCTCAATACCGCGGCCAACAGAATGATCCCAATCGGCACGCGCTCCGGCGCCGCCGAACAGACCGGCGCCCGCCAAAGCGAACACCATGAGAAAAGCAAGAAATACCCGAATCACATGTGGGGTGGGTTTCGGGCCCGTGGTTATTGCCATGGTGGATACGAGTCCTTTCACAATATTATTTTTTGCATGACGAAATAGAGCCATGATGAAACTGCATGCAAGGCGAATGCGCATGCATAACGAACGTGGTGCGGGCGGAAAATGCGGGCGGGAAAATACCGCCGTGAACCGCCGCTCCCTACCCGAAGAGGCGAGCCACCGCCCGGTCAGCCGCGCGATAGTTCTGCGAAGCGCATTCCACCTGCTGGCCAATGCGCGCGTAAATGTCATTTAGGGAGCGGGCCGCGGCATGCCACCGCGTTTGCGCGGCTTCGTAGGCTGCCTGAGACTGCCCGTCCCAATCCGCCATCGCGGTGCGTATTCGCGCATCGAGCTGCGCGAGCACCCCCTCGATGCGGGAAGCGTGGGCAGCCATATCAGCCGCCCCCGCGGAGAGTTCCCCAAAATGAGCACGAAGCTCGGTCATGACAATCCTTTCTATAAGTGTGCGGGCACACGCAGGCGCTATTACGCCGCCGGCAGATCCCCGACTAAAGCCGCCATGCGGGAAAAATCCGCGCGGGTGGCCGCGTCTGTTTCAGCGACGGTGGCATCCGCGCGGCCCAGGCGCGCCCCGTAATCAGCTAATAAAGCCAGCAGTTTTTCGCTGGCCGCGCGGTATTCCTCCAGCGCAGCGGCGAAAGCTACCGGGGCGGTACCCCGCCAGCCGGCATGCCAGGCGGCAATGCGGTCCATAGTTGAGTGCAGATGGGCGCGCAAATCCTCCTGAGCCTGGGTAACGAGCGCGCGAACGGTGAGAATCGAATCATTAGCGACCCGCAATTGTGCGGTGGATACAGCCATACATCCCCCTGAGGTACGTAGGTGGTGGCGCGCGGGTGGTGAGAGTTCCGCGCTTCGGACGCCGGCCGGTGAGGACCGGTGTTCCCATAGTGGCTGATAAAAGTGGTGCTTGTCGAGAGGGAGAAAATGTTATCCACAGGCACGAGCCCCGCCGGTGTGTCACCCACAGGCAGGCCGACTTTCACCGGCCCGGTGCGCCCGTGCCCGGCGGCGCCGTCGTACCTCATGACCGTGTTTCAGGGCGACGACACCGCGCCGCTTCCGCGGCGCCCTATCCGGCGCTACAGGAAATAAGCCACCAGAGCGACCATCGAAATAACGAAAGCGATGCCGATAATGGTGGCGCGTTGCCAGAAGAGGCGGCGGCGCGGGTAGTAGCTCTGCCCGGGCTGGTAGCCGCCGAAATCATAGCCGCCGCTCAGTTCTTCTTCGGATTCGATAGCGGGTTCTTCCCCGGTGGCGCTGCCGCGCTGCTGGTCATCATGCCGGCGGCCGAATTGGCGTTTCCTCACGGTTTCCTCCGTCTCCGGGTGGCTGGCTCCCGGTAGGAATATGGTAGTGCATCCATATGAACATGAGGGCTACTATCCTGGACGTATGTCGTCGAAGAAAAATAAGCCGGCCGGGACTCCGGCCCTCCTCGCCCTGGAGAAAGCCGGCGTGGAGTTCACGATTCTTGAGTACGAACAAAGTTTGCATCACGAGCACGGATTCGCCCTCGATTCCGCCGCTGAGCTGGGGATGGATCCCCGTGTTATTTTCAAAACCCTGCTGGCGCGGGTGGATGGGAAGGCGGTGTGCGCGGTGGTGCCGGCTGCCGCCATGCTCAATCTCAAGTCCCTGGCGAAGGCGGCCGGCGGTAAAAAGGCCGCGATGATGGATCCGCATGATGCCGAGAAACTCACCGGCTACGTGACCGGGGGTATTTCGCCGCTGGGTCAAAAACACCGCAGCCCGATTTTTATTGATGCTTCGGCGCGCGAGCTGGAGGCGATGGTGGTGTCGGGTGGGAAACGCGGACTCTCGGTGCGGTTGGCTCCCGCGGATCTAGCGGCCGCGGCCCGCGCAAAATTCGCGCCGGTGGCTGATTTTAGCCGGCACACCTAAGCCGGCCCGGCGGCTCAGCGGCCCGGCCCTGCCTCGAGCGCCGCCACGTCCACATACCAGGGCCCGCGGCGCAGCGCCTGAATATCCAGCTGCTCGGCGAAATCCGCGGCCGTGCGCACCTCCAGCCCCAGCGAACGCCCGATGAGCGCCAGCACATCGGCTACGCTCCAGCCGTATTCCGCGAGCGCCCGCATGGTCACGGCTCCGTCGCGTTTGGCCAGGCGCGCACCGGCCTGGTTGAGAACCATGGGCACGTGCCAGTATTCCGGGGTGGGCGCCCCGAGCAAACGCTGCAAATACACCTGCCGAGGCGTGGAGGGCGCCAAATCCGCTCCGCGCGTGACCTGGGTAATATGCTCAAGCGCATCATCCACCACGGAGGCAAAATTGTAGGCGTACCGACCATCGCCACGCCGAATCACAAAATCGTCGACGACGCCGCTCACTTCCCCGCACACCTCATCGTGAATACTCAGTTCTTTCACCTCGGTGCGCAGCCGCAGGGCCGGCTGGCGGCCCACCGCCGCGAGCTTGGCGCGCCCGGCCCGACGGCCGGCCGCGCTCAGGTCCCGGCAGGTGCCCGGGTATACCCCGGGCGCCCCGTGGGGCGCCCGGGCGGCGTCGGCTAAATCACGCCGGGTGCAATAGCACTCGTAGAGCAGTCCGCGTTCCCACAGGGACGCGAAGGCGGCGTCGTACCCCGCGGTGCGTTGGGATTGGATCTGGACCGGGCCGTCCCAGGTGATGCCAAGGGTGCGCAGGTCAGCGAGCTGGCGCTCCTGGAACTGCGGGCGGGACCGTTCGTCCATATCCTCCACGCGCATGAGGAAGCCGCGCCCGCTGCGCCGGGCCAGAGCCCAGGCGAGGAGCGCGGTGCGGAGATTCCCGAGGTGCAGGTCTCCGCTCGGCGAGGGTGCGTACCGGCCGTACTCCACGGTTTAGGCCAGCGAACCCATCGGATCCCAGGCGGGCAGCACTTCCGGTTCGGTTTCCAGCGCGGCCAGCAGCTCGGCGGAGAGGCGATCCTTGGTGACCGCAACTTCGAAAACGTGCTGGTCGAACCAGGAATCGTTCATGGTCCAGAAGCCCTTATCGGCGTGCTCATCGCCCCAGGAGTTTTCGATGCGCCAGCGGCGCGGGCTTCCATCTTCACGCAGGTCAACACCGGTGAACACCATGGCGTGCGTCATCATCGCTTCGCCGTAGTAGAGCTCATCGGCCTTGGAAAGCGCCAGGTCAATCCCGTAGGTGCCTTCGTAATCGTAGAGCTGGCCGTCCCAAATACCGCGTTCGCGATCCGACTGCTTGCCGGTATCGCAGCCCATCCACACGGGCTGGCCGTCCTTGAGGGTGGCGATGGTGGCTTCGCGGATGACCTCGATGGGAACATTGAGGTAGGTGACCGGCTTGGCGCCCACCACATTGCCGAGGCGATCCACGGTGTAGAGCTTGCCGTACTCATTACGCGGATCATTGACGATGCACACGTACTGGTCCAGATCCGGCAGGTACTTCTGCGCGAATTCCACCGGGGTCATCTTCCCTTCGCGGTGGAAGTTCCCCTCCTCATCTTCGTACTGCCATACAAAGCTTTCCGGCGGGGTGCCCAGGTGAATCGCAAGCACCCGGTAGACCTGCCCCATGAACTTTTCGCGCACGGCTTCACGCTGGCCGGCTTCGGCTTCGCGAATATCGTGGGCGGCGCGGCGCAGCAGCATTTCCAGGGTGCGGTTCATGAGCTGAGTATTGGAGGAAGATTCCGTTTCCGGCATCGCGAACTTCGGGCAGGCCCCGTACTTGTCCACCAGGGCCACGAACATATTCCACTGCCCGCCATCCCCGATGGGATCGGACAGCAGGTAGTGCACGGTGCGGTCATCAACCGGGCGGTCCGCCAGCTCAATCATGGAGGTGAGGAAATAATTGGCTTTCTCCAGCTTGTCGTAGAAATGCTGGAAGGACTGGGAGAACTCGAAGTTCTTCAGGCCGGTGGCGCGATTGACAAGCATCTTCAGCGAGCTGAGCCCGGAGAAAAGCCAGCAGCGCCCGGACTTCTTCTGGTTATTCACCTTCCAGGTGTCCACCTTCACCGACATGGACGGATCAATCGCGTTAATAACATCGCGATCCTGCGCGACCTTCGTGATCGAGGTCTGGGTGACGGCGTTCTGGACGATGCGAGCGGTGCGATCCGCCGCGAAATCCTCCGCAAACTTCTTCACCATATCGGTCTCAAGTGCCTGGGCCATTCATAACTCCTTCATTGTCGTAACTGTGCCAAGGTCCCTCACTATGCTACCTTGCAGGCGCAGGCCCGCCACGGGCCGGTGTCCCGAAAGGTTGGATATGCGTTTTTCGATGGGTCGTTCCGGCGCGCGCCACGGCGATACACAGGCGTCCGGTACCTCTTCTCCGCACCGGCGCATGTGGACGGTCATCGCCGCGCTGCTGATGGTCCTTGCTGCCGCACTCCTGCAACTCTCACATACCGGTTCCGATTCGGAGCCGGGTGGGATCGGTAGCGCGAGCAGCGGCACACTCACCGCCTCCCAGGCACTTTCCGCCCTGAGCGAGCTACCCGGAGGCCGCCCCGATTCCGGGCGTGGCTATTCCCGCGCCGAGTTCGGGCTGGAGGACGGCTGGCCGGATACCGATGGAGACGGATGCACTGTTCGTAACGAGGTGCTGCGCCGCGATCTTGCGGGAGTTACCTTCTGGTCGGGGAAGTCCACGCCGCCCGGTTGCGTCGTCGCCACCGGAACCCTGCGCGATCCGTATACCGGAACGGAGATTTCTTTTGACCGCGCGCGGGAACCTCAGGCCGTGACGATTGATCACGTGGTCGCGCTTTATGATGCGTGGCGGGCCGGTGCGCAAGACTGGGACGCGGATACTCGCGCGCAATTTGCCACCGACCCGCTCAATTTACTCGCGGTCTCCGGGGCGGCGAATAAGGAGAAAGGGCACGCCACCGCCGCGCGGTGGCTGCCGGATAATCCGGCTTTTGTATGCGAATACGCCGCGCGACAGGTGGCGGTCAAGCGTGCTTACGGGCTTCGGGTCGACGACGACGAACGTCACGCCCTGCACGAGGTGCTATCCGATTGCGTCCGGTAAGCCGCGGTTGCGGATGACGCTTTCCATAGTCACTCCCGCTAGCGAACTCCGCTCACACACTTTGCAAGGGTTGGATTCTCTCCAGCTCGTCTCCCAGCGCATCCGCTTCTTTCTCAAGGTCATAACGGGTTTGCAGATTGATCCAAAACTGTGCGCTGGTACCAAAGAACTGACTGAGCCGCAGCGGGGCAGTATGTATTTTCAGAGCTGTACTTCATATGTCGTACATGCGAAGTACACCCCAGAAAAACACCCCTCCCGCCAGCGCGGTGGGACGACTCGCATCGCCACCAGCACCGCAAAAAGCAACGTCCCGACGGGAAGCCCCGTAAAAAGCAACGCCTCAACCGAGAGCCACACAGGATGCAAGTCCACGACACCGAAACAATTTCTTAACGTACTTGCAGTTGCACTTTGTGGCAAACGGGTGGGTGCCCGGAGACACGCGGTCCGAGCACCCACCCGTGTTAGTAGGAAATATGGATCTTAGCGGCGCACCGTTGGGGTATCGGTGCCGTTGCCGTCCCAGTCGCCCATGAAGAGCTCGTCGCTCACGCGCCCGTACGGGAGTGCGTAATCAGCGTTTCCGCTCGTCAGAGAGTTATTGACGTGGATGGTATTGCCGCGGCGGATCGAGAGGGTATCCCGGCCATCACCGTTGAAATCCCCCGCAAGGGTGGTATCGCTAGTCCGACCGTAGGAGAAGGAGGCATCTGCTGCGCCACTGGCCAGAGAATTCTTCACATAGAAAACATTCCCCCGCCGCACCGCAAACGTATCAACACCATCACCATCC
>NZ_JASPCQ010000019.1:0-24436 GCF_030230305.1 Actinotignum sanguinis | reverse complement strand
ATGGACCGATCTACACAACGGGACTAAATGGAACCCAACCTACTAAACCGTAACCAACACATTTTGTCCTATAGCCCCATTTTTATTTTCTGTGGCCTTTATTAAGCAAAACCCTGTGTTGTGGGCGGCACCGCACTTATTTTTACACTAAACTGAAACCGTGGAACGAACATATGCAAGAAGAGTAGGTAGGAAGCAACGCTTCAACGCTGACGATGTTATTCGCGCAGCGAAGGAAGTTGGCGTCTATACCTTCACCATGAGTGATATAGCAAACAAGATCGGTGTCGCTACGCCCGCGGTGTACCGCCTCTATGATGGCCGTCAGGACATTGTGGATGCGGTCGTTCGGCGTGCTGCCGATGAAACACCAATTGTGCAGGCGGGCACGGATTGGCACGAAGCCATTGACCAGGCGGATGCGAATCTGCGGCGCACCCTGGATGATTTCGAGGGGCTGGCTGAAGTACTCCTGTGCAACCCGAAATTGACGGTGCATTTTGCGCGTCAGCTCCAAGGTCTCTCCCGGGCCTTGGAAGATGGCGGTTTCTCGCATCAGAAAGCGGTGGCTTTCGCTTTTATGGCGAACGGACACACCATTATCAACTATGTTACGGAAATGGCTTTCCGTAACATCGATCTGGCGGGTCTGGAGCTGTTGGAGAAAACAGGGCCGGATCTTATCCCCTTCCTCAAGGATGCGGCGGAGGATCCCGCTGGCGCCCTGGACGGCTACAAAGCAGTGCTGCTCCGATATCTGGAAGACCGGGAGCGCTAGGCGCGGCCTTTTGCTGTAGTTGCCGGGCTGGAACACGACACCAGCTAGCGCACAAGAATCAACCTGTACACGGGCGGGTACCGAGAACACGGTACCCGCCCCTTAGTTTGCTTTCTTCAGGAAACTCAGGTAATTTCGCCAGTGATAGATCCCCGGTCAGGCCTCTTGTTTTTACAAAGCACAAATGACCGGGCCTTTTTTCCTGACCGGGTGAGCCACAGCTAATCCAAAACTGGTCACAGCTAACACACGTGAACTGCTTATTGCAGTAGAGCGACCAAGCTTATCGCTACTCCCGCCACCGTGGCGACTAATGTCGAGGCAACCAACCAGCTGTTTAATCGATTGGAACGCTTATTCTCAACCCGGGTTTGCTCTAGTGCTTCCACCAATCTTGTGGAAATCGCAACCTGCTGCTCCGCCATTTTGAGGCTAGATTGAGTAGCTTCGACGAGTAGATTCACGGTCTCCCAGTAGTTAGGAACATCGAATAGTTCGCACCCCCGTCCGCACCCCCAAGTGTCCTATAAGCCGAAACTTGACCGCCTGACCGTTGACTCCTAGGCAAAATAACGGGCCGGGTCACGTACCTGAATTTCGGTACCTAACCCGGCCCAATGCTTTTCGTTATTCGGCCTTCGCCGGCTCTAACGCTTAGCTGCTACTTCCTGCGCGTGGCATCCGCATCGCGGCGCACCGCACCGGCATCATTGCGGCCAACCACTGCGCGCGAGCCCCACACACCCGCAAAAGCGGTGAGAATCGCAGAAAGCAACAGACCCACGAAAGCCCAGATAGCAACGGTGGAGCCGGTATCGGTCACGTCCTGAGCAACCTCGCGGCCTTCCTCAACCAGTTCCTTGGCTTGAGCCTGCACATCCTGGAGAGTCTTTTCCGCGTTATTAAGAGCTTGTTCAGCCTTGACCTGCGCCTGGTTGTACGCTTCCACCGCGTTGTCCACGGCCTTGCGGGCTTCATCCTCATTCAGATCCGTATTGGCTGCCACGGACTTCGCTACCGCATCGCGGTCAATATCCTTCGTCACGGAATCAACCCGCTTCTGGAGCGAATCGCCCAGATTGGAAAGAATCGTCTCGTAATTCTCCGGATGGACCACCAGGTCCTTGGCCGCAGCACTAATATCATCCGTGGCGCCGTCCACCTGACCGCGCAGGTAATCAGGCTGGAGTGTTTCCTCACCGGTATCGGCAAGAATCTTCTCCGTTTGGGCCTCTACGCTATCCCACTGAACATCGAGGTTATCGGAAATAGCGCTGGCTGCCTCCGACACAGCGTTCCCGGAGGCCTGCGCCACCCCGCCTACCGCGCTACCCGCGGCGTTACCCACCGAGCCGATGGCCGAACCAACAGCTCCCAGCGCGGCGGAAATACCCAGCCACACCGCAACGGTGGCCACAATAATTGTGGTGGCCCAGGTGGTCAGGCCGTGCAGCAGTCCGCCTTTAACGGCCAGCGCGCCCGTCACGTAACCGCCAAAACCTAGGGCGATCACAATGGAGCACACCGCCCACAGTCCCATGCCGAAGCCGAAACCTTCACCGGGATTGCTGGAGGCCGGATCGAAAGTGCCCAGGCCGATCGCTGCACCGAGGAAGCTGAAGACCACCAGGGTGGCAATAGCAACGGCAACACCGGCGAAAACGGAACCCCAGGACATATTGGTGGCCCGGCCCGGGGTATCAGCGCCTAGGAAAGTGGAGCGCCACCCAGGCTTGGCATCCTCGGCCGAGTACTGCCCGGCCGAAGCCACCCGGGCATCTACCGGACGGGCGGTAACTCGTTCACGATCCACGCGCGTGTGCGCCGTCGTGGCTTCAGGGTAATCGCGCTCGGGAGTTGCCCCTCCGGGCGTAGTTATATGTTCTGTCATGAGTTGATCCTTAAAACTTGGCGGAAAGCGCCATGGGTGCCGGCCTGGTGGTGTCAGCCGTGGTGGCAGAGCCGTCGAAGGCGCAGCACAGCACTCTCTAGGCACCACACTAGCCACGCCACCTTAAGTGATCAAAGCGACAGAGCACGTAATGTCATTCACTTCTCAATCAGAATAACTTATAATCTTTGTCTTTATTTCTCCCCGCATATCGGCTAATGTTCCGCGACCGGGGCGCGAGATCGGCGTGATTACGTAACAAATTCGTGACGAACGGATTCGCAACGATGGCTCGCGTTTCCGCAGCCTCACCTCGGGCCGCACCTCAGTCCATCATCCTGCAACTACCGCTTAACACTCTGCTGCACCACCGCGTACCCGTGCAGTGTCACATCCAAGCCCCGATTCTTAGGCTGGTCGGCGGTATTGTGCGGGGCGCGCTCCCGGGCCTCGGCCCAGGCATCATAAGAATCCTGGGCATCCCAGCCGGTAACCACGTAGTACTCCTCCACCCCGCGCACCGGCCGCCACAGCTGGAAGAAGGAGAAACCGGGCGCCGCATCCACGGCTGCCTTGCGGGCCGCGAAGCGTTGCTCGATAACTTTTTCCATCCCGGGAAGGAACGATAGCGCCACGATAGAAACGAAAGACGCCGGCGGGGTGTTTCCGTGCTCAACTTCGGGAAGCTCGACTACCTCAAACTCGAGAAGCTGAGCCCCCAGGTCCGCATTACCGGGCGCTTGCCGGGCCTCCTCCATCTTGCGCGGATGCGCGGCCGGGTCACTACGCCACGCGGTGAAATCCTCGTCGGATTCCCATTCGGTGACCACCAGGTAGCGGTCACTTCCTTCCAAAGGGTGCAGCAGCCGGAAAGAACGGAAACCGGGCCGCTGGTCCACCGCACCTTCGCGAGCCGCAAAACGAGCCTCGAAATGCTCGGCAGCGCCTTCCGGAACAGAAATAGCATTGATTTTAACGACGGTCATGGAGGCTCCTTCACCTAAAACAACGGGACGTGAACCATAGTAACTCTCTTCGCGCCCCGTGCTCCGCATGGTGGAAACTTCACCCTCCACTCCCCCGGGAGTGCCACAATAGAGCCCATGCCTTCCCACGTATCAGATGTGCGTTTTGGAGCACAGATGGCCGCGGGTGCCGGCCTGGGAATGATTCCTTTGGGCATGGCCTTCGGACTTCTCGTCATTCAGTACGGTCAACCGTGGTGGCTCGCTCCCGCGCTGTCTTTCTTTATCTATTCCGGCTCGGCCGAGCTGCTCGCCGTCGCCCTTATCAGTGCCCAGGCCCCGGTCCTCACGATTCTTCTCACCATCTTCTTCGTGAACGTGCGCCACGTTTTCTACGCGTTTTCGTACCCCATCGCGCAGCTCCGGCATCCCCTCGCGCGCATGTATTGCGTCTATTCGCTTACCGACAAAACTTACGCCATCACCACGTCGCATCCGGGCGTGTGGAACCAAGGCCGGCTCATCTCTCTCCAAGCCGTACTCCAGGCTTGCTGGGTGGGCGGCGGACTGCTGGGAGTGGCGATTGGTGGGCTCCTCCCCGGCCAGATTCGAGGCGTCAATTTTGCGCTCGTCGCCCTCTTCATCGTTCTCGCCCTGGATGCTTTCCACGCCCGCCGCGACATTCCCGGCGTGCTCGGTGCCGGCCTCGCGTTTCTCTTGGCGCAGCTGTGTGCGCCGAGCGCGCTCCTTCCGGTTGCGATGAGTTTCTTCGCGCTTTTCTTAGTGGTGCGTTTCGTGGTACGTGCCCGTTTCAAGAAGAACGACGACGCCGCTTCTTATGACGGCGGCGCACCTGGGGAGAATAGAGGTCTTTTATGACCGCCTATCTCCTGGCCGTCCTGCTGGGTTCTTTGGCTCTCATGCTGTGCCTGCGCGGCGTTCCTTTCTTTATTCTCCACCCGCTGCGCCGTTCGCGCCTGGTGCGAGCGCTGTCAGTTTGGCTCCCGGTGGGGGTGCTGGTGATTTTGGCGCTGGCTATGGTCCGCAGCGAAGTGCTTCCCATATCTGCCGCATCGCTACTACGCGTGGGAGTGGCCAGTGCCGTCACGATCCTGGCCCACGAGCTTTCCGGGCGCCGCATGCTTGTCTCCCTGGCCGCCGGCACCCTCACCTACATCGGCTTGTTGGCGATCTAGAATCTGGGGTGACGGCTTGTTGCCGCTGGAGGTGAGCAAAGACTGCTGAGGAGGATCCAGATGTCTGAGGTGCGCAAACGCAGTTTCTTGCGCAGGCACCCCTACTTCGCGCAGCTTGCCCTCGCTTATCTCATTGCCGTTCCCGGACTCATTATTTATTCGGCATGCACGGGGCAGATTAACCCACACGCTTCGTGGTGGGATGCTGAAGGGTTAGTTTTACTTTTATTCTTCCTTACGCTCCTGCCCTGGGTAACCACGTATCCGGTTATCCTCACCTGTTACCAGGTGATTGCGCTCATCACGGCGATACGGGGCAAGCCGCTGTCGCTCCTGGAGGCAGTGCATGATGTCTGGACTATCTTCCTAGCGCTCAGCTTCCATGTGGCCGCTATCTCGATAAAACACAGCGTGGTCTTTTATGCCGATTGGGCGGAGCAGCTCGTCAATGACCAGACGCATACGCCGATCCACACTGATTTTCAGCCATTTTTAGCGCTGCTGTGCCTGGTATGCGCGCTGGCTTTTCTTTACGTGCGGCTCAAGCCGCTGCACGAGATTCCGCCGCTTCTCACGGTTCTCTGCTTCTCGTGCATCTATCTTGGCAACGCCATTGTTATTGTGTGGACTATTCAAACATTCCGGCCCGCCGGACCGGAGAGCCTCATCCTTTTACTGCCGGTCACGGTGGTGATGTTGATATCCGCGAAAACAATCATTGCGAAAATCCACGAATTTCACACCCACACGTCCCAGGACGCCGAGGAAGCACGCGCGGACGGAGCAGGCGTACTCGCCTACCTGGAAAAGGTTTTGTCGCAAGCCAGAAACTGGCCGCTTCTCGCCCTGCTCGGTTTGATACCTGTATTGGGGATATTCCTCCTTATCACGGTGCTCTTCGGCCAGGAACCAGACGCTGCTATCAAAGCCTTCACGGAAACAAGTGACTGGACGCTTTCCGAGCGGGTATCACCGCCCAACACTTTCTACGATGAGCACTATCTATGTACCGTGGCCGCCGGCGGGCACCCGGCCGTGGTCAAACCCCTCCGCGACGGGGTGCGCGGCGGGCATCGCATCACCGTGAATCGCCAGCTTCTTATCGCTAACGCTTTCGAACAGGTCCTGGAAGAAAAGACCCCAAGGCTGCATCGGGTGATCCGCAGATTCTATAATCGCTACGGTTTTCCGCTCTCGCGCCTCATTCGCACCCGTCTGGCAGCTGACATCGTGTGGATCGCCATGAAGCCTCTGGAATGGATATTCTTGGTCGTTATTTACCTCGTTGATGCCCGCCCGGAAGATCGGATCGCAATCCAATACACCGGGCGAACTCGCGCCGAATTCACCGCCCAGGTCAGCTAAGAAAAACGCGCCAACGCAGTGGGGAGCAGATCCGGATGCCCGGATCTGCTCCCCACTCATTGCGCGGTGCGCGCTAAGCACACTGTGCGGATTTATTTAGCGCTTGACACGTGCCGAGCCGCCGCGGGCGAGGTTCTCCACCTCGGCGCGGGTGGCCATGGTGGTATCACCCGGAGTGGTCATGGCGAGGGCGCCGTGTGCGGCCCCGAGTTCCACGGCCTTCTGGGCGTCACCGTATTCCATGAGCCCGAAGATGAGCCCGGAAGCGAAGGAGTCTCCCCCGCCCACGCGGTCGAAGATCTCCAAGCCATCACGCTGGGTAGCTTGCACGAAGCCCTGGTCGCGCTTCCACGCCACCGCGCCCCAGTCGTTGATGGTTGCCGAACGCACCTGGCGCATCGTGGTACCGATGGCCTTGAAGTTCGGGAAGGTTTCCGCAGCCTTCTCGATCATCTTGTGGAAGGACTCCACCTGGAGGTTATCGAGGTTTTCGTTGGCGCCTTCGATTTCCAGGCCGAGGCAGGCGGTGAAGTCCTCTTCGTTACCGATCATGACATCCACGAAGGGTGCCAGGGACTTATTGACCTCCTGCGCGCGGGCCTTGCCCCCGTGCAGATTCCACAGGGAGGGACGGTAGTTGAGGTCATAGGAGACGACAGTGCCGTATTCCTTGGCCTTCTTGATAACCGCCAGCGCAGTTTCCGAAGCCTGCTCCGAAAGGGCCGCGTAAATGCCCCCGGTGTGCAGCCAGCGCACTCCTAGTTCACCAAAGAGGTAATCGAGATCGATATCCTCCGGCTTGAGCTGTGAAATCGCAGTGTGAGCCCGGTCGGAACACCCGACCGCTCCCCGCACCCCGAAACCGCGTTCGGTGAAATTGAGTCCGTTACGAGCCGACTGGCCGATGCCGTCGTCGTCGACCCAATGAATGAAACGGGTGTCCAGGCCACCGGTGAGGATAAGATCCTCGAGCAGCAGGCCCACTTCATTGCGCACCAGAGAGGTCAGGATCGCGCCGCGCTTCTGGAAAGCGCGCCGCAGGCCGCGAGCCACGTTGTATTCCCCGCCGCCTTCTGAGGCGGCGAACTGGCGCGTGGTGCGGATACGGCCGGCACCCGGATCCAGGCGAAGCATCACTTCACCCAGGGAGACAATATCGTAGGTGGTTTCCTCGGCGGATTTAATCGTCAGGGCGTCGCTCACTTGCGAATCTCCTTAGCTAGATCGGATGCTTCTTGGGACAGGCGGGTGATCTCCGCGAAGTTCCCGGAGGAAATGAGATCGCGTTTGATCATCCACGAACCCGATACGGACAGGATTGCCGGATCGGAGAGCCATTCGGCCATATTCGCGAGCTTCACGCCGCCCGAGGGTACGAAGTAGGTATTCGGGAAGGGACCGCGCAGGGCCTTAACCATGGGCAGCCCGCCCGCTTCCCCACCGGGGAAGAACTTCACCGCGGTGGCACCGTATTCCAAAGCCATCATGATTTCCGTGGCGGTTTGCACGCCGGGAAGATACGGGATCTGGCGTTCGGCAGCAACGTCGGCCACGCCGGCGCTCCAGCCCGGAGATACGAAGAACTTCGCGCCCAGGTCCGCGGCGGTTTCCGCTTGGGCCCGGGTAAGCACCGTTCCGGCACCAACCGTCATTCCCTCAACATCGCGCATCGCCTTAATGGCTTCCCCACCGGCAGCGGTACGGAACGTCACTTCGGCGCAGTGGATACCGCCGGCCACCAGGGCGCGGGCGGCGTCGGGCGCCTGCGCGGCGTCGTCGATCACCACAACGGGAACGATGGGGTGGGTTTCCAGGAACGGACGAACATCTGGAAGTTGCTGAGACACTACTTTGCCGCCTTCTTCATCTTGTCGATGCCGTCCCACAGCCCGAGGAGGTACTGGGTGCCCAGTGCCCGGTCATACAGCGGGTAGCCGGGGCGGCCTTCTTCGCCCCAAATCATGCGGCCGTGATCGGGACGCACGTAAATATCGGGGCAGGTATCGTAAATGGCTTCCACCGCGGCCTGCATATCGAGGTCGCCGTCCGCGGACCAGTGGGCCGCTTCCTTGAACGTCTTTTCGCCCAGGTACTTGACGTTACGCAGGTGGGAGGCGGCAATACGGCCGCGCTCGCCCACGTAGCGCAGGATCTCAGCGACGTTATTGGACGGGTTGGAGCCAAGCGAGCCGATGCACACGCACAGAGAGTGCATCGGGGAATCATTGAGGGCCAGGATTTCCTTGATGTCATCCAGGCTCTTGTAAGCGCGCGGAATACCGAAGAGGTCCCAAGCCGGATCGTCCGGATGGCAGGCCATCTTGATGCCGACCTTTTCACACGTGGGGATGATGCCGTCCAGGAAGTACTTCCAGTTTTCGCGCAGCTTTTCCACCGTCATGTTCTGGTAGAGCGCCATGACTTCGTCCAGCTTAGCCAGGCGTTCGGGTTCCCACCCGGGCAGGGTCAGGCCGCCGGATTCTTCGGCTGTCTTATTGACGATATCCTGCGGGGTCATACCCTCGATCTCAGAGTGATCGTAGTACAGGCAGGTGGAGCCGTCCTCGTTCACGTGAGCGAGCTCAGTGCGCAGCCAGTCAAAGACCGGCATGAAGTTGTACACAACTACCTTGACGCCGAATTCCGCGAGGTTTTCCAGCGTGGTGCAGTAGTTCTTGATGTATTCGTCACGGCTGGGCAGCCCGAGCTTGATGTCCTCGTGGACGTTCACGGATTCGATGATCTCGCATTCGAGCCCGGCTTCGTGAACCTGGTCAATAAGAACCTTAATTTCGTCCTTTTCCCAGTTCTCCCCGGCCGCCTTGTAGGACAGGGTGCCCATAATTCCGGACACGCCCGGAATCTGCTTGATGTACTGCAGCGGAATGGGGTCGTGACCTTCGCCGTACCAGCGGAATGTCATTTTCATTAGTTGATCTCCTCGTGAATAGTGGCACGCACAGCGCCGGGACCGGCAATGAGCTTGGTAAACAGGGCTTCGACCTTCTCCGCCAGCGGAGTGGTATACAGGTCGAGGCCGAAGATATTGGCATTGGACAGAATGGGCTTGAGCACGGCGTGAGCGTCAACGCTATCGCCGAGCTTAATTCCCTTGAGGTGCCCCTGGAGTTCCTCCAGCAGCGGATCGGATGACGGCGCGAATTCTTCGCCGTCGTCCGCGATGCCGAGCAGATACCGTGCCCACACCGCGAAAACGAGCGGGATCACGCGCAGCTTGTCCATATCCAGACCGCGGCGCTGGTATTCCTGCAGCGTGACACCGAAACGAATCGGAATCTTCTGCGAGGTATCCATGGCGATACGGGCCGGATTGTCCGGCAGCGCGCTATTGGGGAAACGTTCCTCGAGGACTTCGCGCACGAAGTCCTTCGGATCGATAATTCCCGGATCGGTTACTACCGGCATCGCTTCATCATAGGCGAGGATATTGACCATCTTCGCCAAATCGGGATCGCGCATTTCCGAATCGATGGTCGGGAAGCGCATGACCGTACCGGACACTGCCAGCGCGGTGTGGAGCGGGTTGAGGCAGGTGGTGACCTTCATCCGCTCGAACTTATCGCAGGTTTCACGATCGGTGATGTACACGCCGTAGTCCTCAAAGGGCGGGCGTTCGGCCGCGAACTTATCTTCGATAATGAGGTATTCGGTAGGTTCAGCATTGACGAACCCGGCGATCGGAGTGCGCCCGAGGTGGTCAATACCCATATCGGTGAAGCCGAGCCCGGTGAGGTATTCCGAAACTTCTTCGGAGGGGCGCGGGGTGATCTTATCGATCACGGAAATGGGGAAAGCAACCTTGGTGTCATCGCTGACCCAGTCCAGGAAGTCCTGGCTGAGCGCGCCACGCTCCACCCACCCGCGGGCGATCTGCAGCACCGAATCGCGCAGCTTATCGCCGTTGTGGGAGAAGTTATCCGCGGAGATGAAGTTAATGGGGGCGCCGCCTGCCTGGTAGCGATGTGCGAGGAGCCCGGCCAGCAGCGCCATGGTGTTCGCATGGTTAGCGTACGGATCGGAGGCGATATCCGCGCGGGTGGCTTCGGAAAGCTCACCCTGGGAATCCTGAATAACATAGCCCTTTTCGGTAATGGTGAGGGTTACCGTGGTCATCTCCGGCTTGGTGAAAATGGAGACGAGCCGATCAAAATCGCCATCGCGGCGGGTGGCCAGGCCATCGGCCAGACCCGCGATAACGCGGGTATCGCGCTTGTCCCCGGAAAGAATGACGCCGAGGGTCAGCAGATCAAAAGCTTCGAGCTGCTTTTCCATTTCAGCGGGATCCATGGGAACCACACCGGTAATCGGCCAGTACTTGCCGTCCGCCAGCATGTCATCCGCGATGCGGGCTAAGAAAATCCGGAAAATATTACCCGGGCCGATATGCACCCAGCGCGGGTTGGTGCGCGCACGTTCCTGCGTAGCGGCCACATCAAAAGCCGGAACTTGAATACCGGCTGCTTCGTAATCACTCGCGTGGGAGAGCGAGCTGAGATTGAGTTTCATATACATCACCTTTGATAGTTGGATCGGGACGGCTCCACGTGCGATCCACCGGCGGCCGCCCCGCAGGAGCGCCGGCATGCGCCGCGTTCCTGCCGTGAGGTCACCCGGTGAGTGAACACCGCTCCCGATGCCACCACCCAGTATTCCTTTATACGACGACGAACCGGCCGGGCACCCCCGCACCCGCATGTTTCTTTACGTGAAACGCCCGTTCGTACGTATGAAATGATTGTACCCCATTTTCACCCCCGACGGCACCCCTTCATAACGTGTGAACTATTCGGATTCCGGGCCTTTTCTTATTCAACACTGACTGCCTGACGCACCCGCTTCAATGTTTCACATATTGAAATCGCGCGGTATAATTTTCCCGGCCTGCAGTTACACCCTCGTAGAGTAAAGGAGCTTGAGGTGTCCGGTACTTCCCATGAGGAGCGCGCTCCGCTCTCCTCCATTGATCGCGCGTTGCTCGTTGTCGAGTTTTTAGCACGCCGCGGACCGGAAGGTGCCCCACTCTCCGATATTGCAGCCGCGGTAGAGTCAAATAAGGCCACCGTTCACCACACCCTGCGCTCGCTGCGCTACCGGAATTGGGTGGATCAGGATCCTGATAACGGCTACTACTTCCTCGGGGACGGCGTAGATCCGATTATTCGCTACACCACCCGCACCCAATTCGTGGTTGACCAACTCCACCCGGCTTTAGTGGCTATTTGCCACCGCTATAACGAGCTCGTGCACCTGGGTAAGCTCTCCGGCCAGGTGGTGACCTACCTGGATAAGGTAGAGCCGGATCGGCCCATCCGGGTGGTGTCCTTTATCGGGCGTAACGCCCCGGCGGTCACCACCGCCCTCGGGCGTGCCCTCCTGGGCGCGAATAACGTGACCGGCGCGGAAATCGACTGGTACCTGAGCGTTCCTACCGATAATCCGCCCACCCGGGCCACCATCGAAGAGTGCATTGAGCACGTGCACCGCTACGGCTGGGGTATGGAAGTGGAAGAAAACGAAGCCGGGATCGCGTGCGTGGCGGTTCCGGTCGATCTGAAAAACGGCGAGCGGGTGGCGGTCTCCGTCACCGCGCCCGCCGAACGCCTGGGAGCGGCTACCCGCGAGGCGGTGGCATACGGTATCGCGGAGGAAATCACCGCTATTGCCGGTTCCACCGGCGTGAGTGTTCCGGAAGTGCTGCTGCCGCGCTCTGCGCGCTAGCCGGAGCGCCGTGGGGAGGGACCGCGGTGGGAGGTTTCCTGCCGCGGCCCCTGCCAATGGTGGAAGTACGACGCCGCTGGCAGCTGCGCCGTCGTGCCACCCCGCTACTTCTTGCGCCGTTCGCGCACCCGAACCGAAATCTGGAGCGGGGAACCTTCGAAACCGAAAGTATCGCGCAAGCGGTTCTCCAGGAAACGCCGGTAACCGGCCTCGATAAAGCCGGTGGCGAAAAGCACGAAGCGCGGCGGCCGGGTGGATGCCTGGGTGCCGTACAGGATACGCGGCTGCTTGCCCCCGCGCACCGGATGCGGGTGCGCGGCCGCCAATTCGCTGAGGAAAGCATTGAGTTTGCCGGTGGGAATACGCTGATCCCAGGATCGCAGTGCGGTGGTCATGGCATTGGAGAGCCGGTTGGTATGCCACCCGGTTTTCGCCGAGAGATTGACCCGCGCGGCCCACTGGATCTGCACCAGCTCCCGCTCGAATTCGCGGTCAAGTTCGAAGCGGCGTTCCTCATCCACCTCGTCCCATTTATTGCACACAATTACCAGGGCACGCCCCGCATCAATGACCTGCTGAATCACGCGAATATCCTGCTCGGTGAGCGGCTCGGAAGCATCAATGAGGGCCAGGGCCAGCTCCGCTTCCGCCAGCGCACGCTGAGTGCGCAGATTCGCGTAATAATCCGCACCGCGAGTTTGGTGGACCCGCCGGCGAATCCCCGCGGTATCCACAAAAGTCCACGGGGTACCGTCCAGCTCAATGACTTCGTCAACCGGATCGCGAGTGGTGCCGGCAATATCACTCACCACGGCGCGGGTTTCCCCAGCTAACTGGTTGAGCAGGGATGACTTCCCTACATTCGGGCGCCCCACAATCGCGACCCGGCGCGGGCCGCGGCGCGCGGGACGTGCCGGCACCTCACGTTCGGCAGGAAGCGCGCCGATAACCACGTCAAGAAGATCGCCCGAACCGCGCCCGTGCAGCGCGGAAACGGGATACGGCTCCCCTAGCCCCAAGGACCACAGGTAAGCAGCATCCGGTTCCTGCTGGGGCGAATCTACCTTATTGGCCGCCACAATCACGGGCTTGCGCGAACGCCGCAACACCCGCACCAGGGCTTCATCGGTATCCGTCATGCCCACGGTGGCATCCACGACGAAGATCACAGCATCGGCCTGCTCAATAGCAATTTCGGCCTGCAGCGCGACGTCGCGATCAAGACCTGCAACATCACGTTCCCATCCGCCGGTATCCATGAGGAGGAAACGGCGATCCGCCCACTCGGCTTCGTAAGAGACCCGGTCACGGGTCACGCCCGGAACGTCCTGCACCACGGCCACTCGTTTGCCAACAATGCGATTCACCAGGGAGGACTTCCCCACATTTGGGCGCCCTATCACCGCTACCACGGGTAGTGCACGGTTCGCCGCCTGTTCCTCGGGTTCTGCACCGGCCAGGAGCGCCAGATCGGCCTCGTCCAGATCGTAGGCATCCAGACCGGCCCGGAGTACGCGTTCGGCGTCGTCCGGGGTGGTCCCCTCCGCGCTCATATCGCGGTATTCCTCAGTCATTCCTGTTCCTTTCGAGAGCCCTGTGCCAGCGCCCGCACCGCGGCCACCACGTCCGCAATACTCATCTGAGAAGAATCAATTGTAACGACTCCATCGCGATCTTCCAGGAAAGAGGCGACCGTCGAGTCCTGTGCATCCCGTTCGCTCACTTCCGCGCGGGTCGCGGCCAGGGCATCGGGCGCCGCGCTTCCGCGCACCTCGCGGGCTCGCCGTGCCAAACGTGTTGCTTCCGATGCGGTGAGAAGAATTTTTGTGGGAGCATCCGGGGCGACGACGCTAGTGATATCGCGCCCCTCCACCACAATGCGCGGGTGGGCCGCAATAATGGCCCGCTGCCGGGCAATGAGCTCGGCGCGTACATCCAGGTTCACGGCTACCCGAGAAACCACCCGGGACAGCTCCGGAGCGCGGATAGCGGAGGTGATATCTTCCCCTTCGCAGATCATCACCTGGTTATCAGGATCGAGCGGCATCTCGAGTTTCATTGCCCGCACCACGGCTGTCACGGCAGGCTGGTCGGTGAGTTCGACTCCGGCGCGCTGCGCGGCCCACGCGGCTGCCCGGTACATTGCCCCGGTATCGAGATAGCACAGTCCTAGCTCTCGGGCGACCTGGCGGGAAACGGTCGATTTACCCGAGCCGGAGGGCCCGTCAATAGCGATGGGATAGCCCGCGGTTTCGGGGCGCGGGGCGCCCGCTGTGCTCATCTCACTCATGCTCTCCTCCTTCAATAAAAGCCTGCCACCGGCGCGCGGCCAGTGCCGCGGTGAGATCCCGGGCGGCGGCCGGCGATACGGATAGCCGCGCCCGCCCTACTTTTTGGGCCACGGAATGTTCGAGCGAAAAATCTTCAATATTGACCCCGATCTCACCCACCTCGGTGAAGAGGCGGCCCAATTCACCCGGGCGGTCCGGAACCAGGACGGTTACATCGGTATAGCGCTGGGGAGCTCCCCCGTGTTTGCCGGGAATACGCGCGACCCCGCGTCCACCTGCAGCCACCACCGCGGCAACTGCCCGGGCCAGCCCGGGAGCCTGCGCCGCCCCCGCGGCTTCTTCGAGCGCGGTTGCCAAATGCGCGGTGCGCTCGGCAATATCGCGGAGTACCGGAGCTACCGCCGCGCAATTACAGGCGATAATCGCCGTCCACAATTGCGGATCCGAATGGGCCAGCCGGGTCATATCGCGTAAGCCTTGGCCTGCGAGGCTCAGCTCGGTAGCTGCGGCGTCGTTCAACGTACCCGCCAGCAGGGAGGACACCAGTTGCGGAACGTGACTGACAAGGGCGACGGCGCGGTCGTGCGCGCTTGCCTCCACCAGAATCGGCATGGCCCCGCAATCTAAAGCCAGGGTGCGCAAGCGCGCAATATCTTCCTCGCGGGTCTCCGGGCGCGGGCATATTACCCACGGGCGGCCCTCAAAAAGATCGGCGTCCGCGGCGATCGCCCCGGAACGTTCCCGGCCGGCCATGGGATGGCAGCCCACGTAGCGGGCTCGCTGGGGATGCGCCGCGAGGCGATCTTCCACCGCGGCCTTGACGGAAGCAACATCGGTAACGAGCGCGGCCGGGAAGCGTTCCAGGGCCGCGCTCACAACCTGCGCCGTGACATCCGGGGGAACCGCAACCACCACGAGGCTCGGCTCCCAGGCATCTTCGGGCGGTTCCTCCCCCGCACCCAGATCACGGGCAAGGGCCGCCGCGAGCGGGGAAGCATCCTCCAGGTACACCGGAATATCGCGCAGCCGCAGCCGCAGCCCGAGGGAAGCGCCCAGCAACCCCGAACCGATAATAAGGACCGGACCGGCGTGCATCACATCCCTACCGAATGCATGAGGGCCGAGAGCTCACTTCCCGCAATAACCCGGCTTTTCCCGGGCCGCAGCCTCCCGGCGTCAATAGTGGCGAAACGGGTGCGCACCAGTTCCATAACCGGGTGCCCCACTTCGTCCATGATGCGGCGCACAATCCGATTGCGACCCGAATGCAAGGTGAGTTCGACGATGGAATTGCGCGGCTGCGATTCCCGCAGTACGAATTTATCCACCCGGATGGGGCCGTCCTCCAGGGTGATGCCCTTTTCCAGCACCCGCGCGAGGCCCCGCGTCACCTGGCCTTCCACCCGCGCCACGTAGGTTTTCGGAACCTCATAGGAGGGGTGGGTGAGCCGGTGGGTGAGCTCGCCGTCGTTCGAGAGCAGAATCAGACCCTCGGTATCTTCGTCTAGGCGCCCAACGTGGTAGAGCCGTTGCTCGTATTTCTCTACGTACTGGGCGAGGCTCGGGCGGCCCATATCATCATCCATGGTGGATACAACCCCCGGCGGCTTATAAAGCGCGACGGTCAGCAAATCGGGTTTTACCGCAATGGGCATGCCATCCACGTGGATGGTGTCACGCTCGGCATCCGCGCGTGTTCCCATTTCGGTAACGACGGCGCCGTTGACGGCCACCCGCCCCTCAGCAATGAGCGCTTCGCAGGCGCGCCGGGAGCCCACCCCCGCGTGGGCCAGGATCTTTTGCAAGCGTTCTCTCATCTTATTTCTCTTTCCACATCTTCAAGGTCGGTTGCTTCGGGCAGGTAGGGCGCCAGGGGCGGCAGGTCATCCAGGGAGTTCATGCCCATGGCTTCAAGGAAATACGGGGTGGTCGCATACAGAACCGCACCGGTGGACGGCGTAGTACCCGCTTCGGCAATAAGGCCGCGGGTTGCGAGCGTCCGCACAACTCCATCAACGTTCACACCGCGAATCGCCGCTATCTGCGCACGGGTAACAGGCTGCCGGTAGGCGATCACCGCCAGCGTTTCCAGAGCCGGCGTGGATAGTTTACCCGATTGCCCCCGGGTGACGTGGGCAAGAACAACGTCCGATACCAGCGGATTGGTGTAGAAACGCCACCCTCCCCCGGCCTCGCGCAGCTCGAATCCGCGCGGGCGCCCGTTGCGATATTCCCGCGCGAGATTTTCTAGCTCGGTGCGGGTCTCCGCTTCGCTCAGACCCACCGCTTCGGCAAGGGTGGCTAGGGGAACCGGGGTGGCCGCCACGAAAAGCACCGCCTCGAGTGCGGTGGCGGGGCAAAGATCGGCCACAGATTCTCCTTTATTCCTCCGGATTCGGCGCGGCGCGCCGGCAATGCGAGCCTATAGGCCCAGTCTAGTCGCTGCGCGGCGCAGTGGCGCGCCTCCAGCAGGCACCGCGCGGCTTGGGTTTATCACGCGCGCGGCTCCACTTCGCCGTATTCGGCGGCGACGTCGCCCTCCCCCGCAGCGCCGCGATCATCGTCCGGGGTGGGGCGCAGCACCAGCGTGCCCAGCGGTTCATCTTGCTCGGCGGCAATCGCGCCCCGGCGCAGCAATTCCAAGACCGCCAAGAACCGGGCCACCACCATCTGCACCGAGGGGGCATCGGCGCAGAGCTGCGCGAAGGTAAAGGAATCCCCCGCCCGGAAACGTTCTTCCAGATAGGCCACCTGGCTAGCGACCGGAACAACCGGAGAGTGCAAATGTTGCAGCTGGACCACCGGTTCTGAAGTATCGCGGGTAAAAGCACGAGCCGCCAGGAGTGCCAGATCCATCACCCCGAGCGGAAGGCGAACTTCCGGTAGCGCCTTCGCGTACATCTCCTCGAGGGGAACATCGCGGCCCACCCGCCGCCCGGTTTCCGCCAGGCGCGCCCCGAAATCACGAGCCACCTCTTTAAAAGCCCGGTATTGGAGCAGTTTGGCGAAGAGGAGATCGCGCTGTTCTAGGAGCTCCCAATCCTCTTCTTCGCTTTCGTGGCGCGGCAGCAAGCGCGCTAGTTTCATATCGAGGAGGGTGGCGGCCACCACCAAAAACTCTGAGGTGGTGGACAGATCGACCTCTGGCCGGGACCGAATCCAGGCGATGAACTCATCCGTCACTTCCGCCAGAGCCACCTCGGTAATATCCAAGTTTTTCTTGGAAATCATGCTGAGAAGCACCGAAAACGGCCCCGAATATACGTCGAGGTCAACGTCGAAATCGGAGGAGACGTCAAAGAGAGTGGTCACGCCCAGTCCTGTTTAGGCACTTTGGCCGCGGGCAATCACTTCGCGCGCCAACTTCCGATAGGCTACCGCACCCGGGTGCGAAGGTGCGTACTGGGTAATGGGTTCCCCGGCCACCGAGGCATCGGGGAATTTCACGGTGCGGGAAATATACGTGTGGTAGACCTTATCTCCGAATCCTTCGTGTACCGAACGCATCACATCACGCGAGTGGAGGGTACGCATATCCACCATGGTGAGAAGCACCCCGTCAATGGTGAGCCGCGGATTAAGGCGATCCTGAACCCGGCCAATCTGTTCGGTCAGCAGTGCTACCCCGCGCATGGCAAAATATTCTGCCTCCAGCGGGATAATAACGCCGTGCGCGGCCGTGAGTGCATTAACAGTGAGGAGACCCAGGGAAGGCTGGCAGTCAATAATAATGACGTCATAGTCATCGAGAACCGGGCGCAGCACCCGGCTGAGAGCCTGCTCGCGCGCCACTTCGTTAATAAGCACAATTTCGGCAGCGGAGAGGTCAATATTAGCCGGAACTACATCCAGACCCTCAACTTTCGAATGCTGAATGATCCCCCGCACATCCGGTTTCGCGGCAATAAGTTCGTTATAAATAGTACGATCCAGCGCGCGAGCATTAATACCCAGACCGGCAGAGGCAGCGCCCTGCGGATCGAAATCCACAATGAGAACACGCCGGCCGTATCCGGCCAGCGCGGCGGCGAGGTTAATCGACGTCGTTGTTTTACCCACCCCACCCTTTTGGTTGGACATCGCAATAATGCGCGCCGGGCCGTGTTCCTGCAAGGGCTCCGGTTCGGGGAAATCCACGTTCTCAGTTTCAAAAAGCGCGTTCTGTTCGGTCACATCTCTAGGGTACCTAAACTCGGAGGACTTGCGGTGCCATTTCTGGCGCTGAGCGTAGAACGACGACGCCGCGCCTCCTCGCCTTTCTACTCACTGCGCAGCGCCCGCGGGTGCGAGGTGGCATACACCTCCTTGAGGACATCGCGGGAAACCTGGGTATAAATCTGGGTGGTGGTCACCGAGGAATGTCCGAGTAATTCCTGCACCACCCGCACATCCGCACCGCCCTGGAGAAGGTGGGTGGCAAAAGAATGCCGCAGCGAATGCGGAGAGACATGCGCGGTAATACCTGCCCGTTCGGCCGCCTGGCGAATAATGAGCCAGGCACTTTGGCGTGAGAGAGCCCGCCCGCGGGTATTGAGGAAGAGCTTGGCCACACCCTCCCCGCGCGCGGCAAGCTCCGGGCGGGCCCGGGTGGTGTAGGCATCCAGCGCCTCCAGGGCGTAGCTCCCCAGCGGCACCACCCGTTCCTTACGGCCCTTACCGAAGAGCCGCACGGTGGAGGTATCCGTATCAATATCATCTGCGGTAAGCCCGAGGGCTTCGGAAATGCGTGCGCCGGTTCCATAAAGGACTTCCAGGAGGGCCCGGTCACGCAGGCCCAGGGGCGGCGGGGTGGCGCCGGCCGCCTCAATCATGGCGGTTACTTCGGCGATAGTGAGAGCTTCGGGCAGGCGCGCGGGAAGTTTCGGGGGACGTACCCGGGTGGCGGGATTGGCCGCGGTGGCGCCGTCGTCGTACAAAAAGGTATGAAAAGCCCGCACCGCGGTCACGGCCCGCGCAATAGAAGCCGGGGCCATGCCGCGTAGCGTTTCCGAAAACGAAGCGACGTCCTCGTCACGTACGTCACCCGGGCTGGTGACCCCGCGGGCCTCCAGATGCGCAAGATATTTACGCAAATCCCGCCGGTACGCCGCTACGGTATTGCGCGATAATGCACGTTCGACGCTGATATGGGCGAGGAACTGCGCGACCGCGCGTTGCAACTGCGGGGTACCGGGCTCAGCCATCTCTTCTCCTTCGCGGGTGCGCGGTCACGCTCGCGCCGGGCGCGAACGCAGATGCGCTTCGGGCGCGCGAAGCCCGCTCGACCAGTAGACTAGTGCGTGGCACATCTCATGTAACCACAACCTTACGTTAGGAGAATTCAATGGCGAAGCTCGAATGGTCGCAGCTCGATCAGCGCGCCGTGGACACGACTCGGCTGCTAGCCGCAGATGCGGTGCAAAAAACCGGGAATGGGCATCCTGGAACGGCCATGTCCCTGGCTCCGGCGGCATATTTGCTCTACCAGCGGGTCATGAACCACGATCCGGCGGATTCTGCGTGGGTGGGTCGTGACCGTTTCATTCTCTCGGCCGGGCATTCCTCCCTTACCCAATACAATCAGCTTTTGCTAGCCGGCTACGGCCTCGAACTCGATGATATTAAGGCGCTGCGTACCCTCCACTCCAAGACTCCCGGCCATCCCGAATACGGCTATACCAACGGTGTGGAGATGACCACCGGGCCGCTGGGGCAGGGCCTGGCCTCCGCGGTGGGATTCGCGATGGCCTCTCGGCGCGCCCACGGGCTTTTTGACCGGGATACCCCGCTCGGTGAGTCCGTATTCGATCATTTTGTGTACGTTATCGCCGGTGACGGCTGCCTCCAGGAAGGCGTGACCAGTGAAGCCTGCTCGCTGGCCGGCACCCAGGAGCTCGGAAATCTTATTCTCATTTACGATGACAACCGCATTTCCATTGAAGACAATACCTCCATTGCTTTCAGTGAAGATGTGCTGGCCCGCTACGAAGCCTACGGATGGCACACCCAGCACGTGAATTGGATTAAGGAGGATGGTTCCTACCAGGAGGATGTCCAGGCGCTCTACGATGCGATTCTGGCTGCTCAGCAGGTGACCGATAAGCCTTCCATTATTAAGCTCTCCACCATTATTGCCTGGCCGGCGCCCACCAAGCAGAATACCGGTGCCTCGCACGGTTCTGCCCTGGGAGTGGAGGAAATTCGCGCCACCAAGGAAATCCTGGGCTTCGATCCGGATATTGACTTCCCGCTGGAAGATGACGTGCTCGCCCATACCCGCAAGAATGCGGCGGCGCGGGCGGCCGCGGCCCGTAAGGATTGGGATGCGCGTTTCGAAGCGTGGCGTGCTTCCCATCCGGAAGAGGCCGCGCTGTACGATCGTATCCGCGCAAAGAAATTCCCCGAGGGTTGGGAAAAGAAGCTGCCGAGCTGGGAGCCGGATCCCAAGGGTATCGCCACCCGCGCGGCCTCCGGCGTGGTGCTCAATGCCCTCGCTCCGGTGCTGCCCGAATTGTGGGGCGGTTCGGCCGATCTGGCGGGGTCGAATAACACCACGATGAAGGGGGAACCGTCCTTCCTGCCCGCGCATCGCTCTTCGACGATGTTCTCCGGTGATATTTACGGACGCACCCTCCACTTCGGTATCCGGGAATTCGCCATGGGCGCGATCATTAACGGAATTACCCTCGATGGGCTTACCCGTGCCTACGGCGGCACCTTCTTTGTGTTCTCCGATTACATGCGCGGTGCGGCCCGCCTCGCGGCCATTATGAATATCCCCTCGATTTTTGTATGGACGCATGATTCGGTGGGCGTGGGCGAGGACGGCCCCACCCACCAGCCCATTGAACACCTGTGGGCCTACCGCGCCATCCCGCGCCTCAATATTGTGCGGCCGGCTGATGCGAACGAAACCGCGGCCGCGTGGCGCGGGGCATTGGAGAAGGTCGACGGCGGGCCTACCGGCCTCATCCTTACCCGGCAGGGCGTGCCGGTTCTGGAAGGGACCTCCACCGAAGGCGTCCTCAAGGGCGGCTACGTGCTGGCAGACTCCCCCACCGGGACCGTTGACGTGCAGCTGCTCGCCACCGGTTCCGAAGTGCAGCTGGCAGTGGCCGCCCAGCAGAGCCTCGCGGAGCAGGGAGTGGGTGCGCGCGTTATTTCGCTGCCCTGCCTGGAGTGGTTCGAAGCTCAGGACCAGGCCTACCGTGATGCGGTCATCCTCCCCAACGTCAAGGCACGAGTCTCGGTGGAAGCCGGTGCCACCTTCGGTTGGGCCGGCTACGTCGGGGATGCCGGGCGCAGCGTGGGTATCAATACCTACGGGGAGTCCGGGCCCGGTGGTGCACTCATGAAGGAATATGGGATGACCGCCGAGCATGTGGTCTCCGCTGCTCTCGAATCTATCGAAGCGGCGCGCGCCTAAAACGCAGGCGCCTCGCCCGCTGGCAGTAGTGTCTTTTCGCGGGCGCATATCAGTGACGGTCGCGCGGTCGGATGTCCCGGCCGCGCGACCTTATTGCCCCACAGCGGACTTTCGTTACGCTCGACGGCTCAAGCGTCTACCATAAGACAGGCGCATATTCTCGCCCTCTTTTTCACGACAGGAATTTTATGGTTGCTCCTACTTCAGGTAATCCGCTCCGTGCCGTCACCGACCGCCGCCTCCAGCGCGTGGCCGGCCCCTGCGGCATCGTTCTTTTTGGCATCACCGGTGACCTGGCGAACCGCAAAATTCTTCCTGCCCTCTACGACCTCGCGAATCGGGGGCTGCTGCCGCCGTCGTTCTCCATCATCGGAGTGGCGCGCCGTCCCGTAGACGCGGCCCGCAGCGTCGAAGCGGCCATCCGTCAAGGCGCCCAAACCCCGGTTATCTCCACCACTCTGGCCCAGATTCTTGACGGGTTGCGGATGGTCGAAGGCCAGTACAACGACCCGGAGCTCTATCGCGCTCTCGGGGCGACCATGGCGGATGTGGATGCCACCCGCGGTACCGGCGGTAATTTTGCTTTTTATCTTTCCATTCCGCCTAGCCTTTTCCCGGTGGTGACCCAGGGCCTCGCTACCGCGGGACTCAATCGCGGGGCGCCGGGCAGCTGGCGCCGCGTGGTTATCGAAAAACCGTTCGGGCACGATATGGCCTCCGCGCGCGAACTCAATGCTTCGGTCAGCGGGGTATTCCCCCACGATTCGGTTTTCCGCATCGACCACTATCTCGGTAAAGAAACCGTGCAGAATATCCTCGCGCTGCGTTTCGCCAACGAACTGTATGAGCCGCTGTGGAATTCTTCCCACGTGGACCACGTGCAAATCACCATGGCGGAGGATATTGGGATTGGCTCGCGCGCCGGATATTACGACGGTATCGGAGCCACTCGCGACGTGATTCAAAACCACCTGCTCCAGCTGCTGGCCCTCACCGCGATGGAGGAGCCGACCTCGTTCCACGCCGATGCCCTGCGCGCGGAAAAGGAGAAAGTCCTCGAGGCTACCCATCTGTTCGGGAGCCCGGCCGAAGCGTCGGTGCGGGCACAGTATTCGAGCGGATGGCAGGGCGGCCAGTGGGTGCGCGGTTACCGGGAAGAGAACGGTATCCCAGCCGACTCCGTGACCGATACTTACGGGGCAATCGCCCTGGGAATTGAGACGCGGCGCTGGTCGGGAGTGCCTTTCTACCTGAGAACCGGTAAGCGACTCGGGCGGCGCGTGTCAGAAATTGCGGTGGTCTTCCGTAATCCGCCTTTCCTCCCCTTCCCAGATGTGGCCGGGCTAGGGCAAAACACCCTGGTTATCCGGGTGCAACCCAATGAAGGCATCACCTTTAAATTTGGTTCCAAGGTGCCCGGCTCGGAAATGCGGCTGCGCGACGTCACTATGGACTTCGCCTACGGTCACGCTTTTACCGAGTACACCCCGGAAGCTTATGAACGTCTCATTCTTGACGTGCTGCTGGGAGATCCGCCGCTTTTCCCGCAAACCCGGGAAGTTGAGGAGTCCTGGCGGATTATCGACCAGGTGGAAAACTATTGGGATGCCCACCCGGAGTCCCTGGAAACGTACGCGCCTGGGTCTTGGGGTCCGGCCGGTGCCGATGCCATGCTCGCCGCCCACGGCCATGCCTGGCGCCGCCCCTAGCCGCACCTGTTCCGTGCCTGACAAAGATCCGAGGAAACTTCATGATTAACCATATTGCCGATACCACGTCTGCCCAGGTGGGCCAGCAGCTTGATCAATTGCGCGGAACTTCTGGGGTAGGAGCCCTCGGGAGGGTCCTCACGCTCATTATCGTGGCGCATACCGAGGGTGGGGTGCGTGATGCGCTTGAGGCCGCAGCTGGAGCGTCCCGCGCGCACCCTTCCCGGATTATCGCAGTGCTGCCGGTGGCTGGCGAAACCGCGCGGCTCGATGCGGAAATCCGTACCGGATCGGAAGCCGGCGCTTCCGAGATCGTTATTTTGCGCGCGCACGGGGGCGCCGCGGAGAACGTGGATACCTTGGTCACTCCACTGCTGCTCCCCGATACCCCGGTGGTGACGTGGTGGATTCAAAATATGCCGGAAAACCCCGCGGCTACCGCGGCCGGACGCATCGCGCAGCGCCGTATTACCACCACCCGCACCGCAGATCACCCAGCCCTGGCCCTTCAGCACCTTTCCGCTAATTATGTTCCCGGGGATACTGATCTGGGCTGGGCCGGCACTACCCTGTGGCGCAATTACATCGCCTCCATGGTGGACGAATTCCCGAGCCGAACCGTTACCGGCGCGAAGGTCTGGGGGCGCCCGCACCGCTCCTCGCTTTTCTTACTCGCCGCGTGGCTGCGCCTGCGCCTAGATGTCCCGGTGGAGATAGAGCCGCAGGAGGGTGCTCCGATTACCGGCGTGGAACTATTCTTGGACGACGGCGCAGCTCTCAGCCTGCATCGCACCCCGGGCAATGACCACGGCATCATGCTCCGCCCGGGCCGAGCTCCCCAGGAGGTTGCTTTGCCAGTGCGCAGCTTGGAGGCGATGCTCATTGAGGATCTGCGCGATCTCAATCCCGATACCGCCTACGGTGATGTTTTAACCAAGGGACTGCCCCTACTGGATTATTCTCCCGCGGATGTGGACGTCTAGAAAGCCCGGATGTAGCGTCTAGAAGGCGGCATGCGAAACGGGGCTGTATCAGTAGTCTCGTGGGAAGTGGTCGGAAGCATTTGATAATGTTTCCGACCACTTTCTTTTTAAACC
>NZ_JASPCQ010000018.1:0-25299 GCF_030230305.1 Actinotignum sanguinis | reverse complement strand
GTAGCTAAGGTTGTTTGCGCTGATGGTACTGCACTCGGTGGGGTGTGGGAGAGTAGGTTGCTGCCGCCATGTTTCTTGTTGTGTGTGGGGTGTTACTCGGTTGGGGTAACACCCCACACACATTTAACCAGCGAGAACACACGCGTTCGGAACGATGCTTATAAGGGGCCAGCAAAGAGGCTGACCCAAAAACCGGCCTATAAGGCCGAAACAGCCCGAAAGAAACGATCACATAGCGACAGTTAGGCGGATGCGTCGCCAGGGCTCAACCTTGCCCGATGGGTGTGGTACCGTCCGATACATGATTGGCGCAGCCTTGGATAGCGACATACTCGCGGGGTTGCTCGCGGGGCTTAGCTGCGTCGTCGTACCCTAAGGTAGAGGCGAAATGGAGGTAAGAATGAAACGTTGGGGAGCGCTGTGCGCGGTGCTCACACTCGCCTTGAGCGCATGCGGGACAACCGCGACAACAGAGGGACAGGCCCCGCAGCAGCCCGGCGCATCAGCAGCGGAGGCGGGGGCAACGGCGCCCACGCCCACCACCGCGGCGCCCGTATCCGATCCGCGTAGCCTCACCGGGATGGCGACCGTTGCCCCGCTCCCTGAACCGCATCCGACCGTACCGGCAGCGGTCAACCTTCCCGTCACCATCACGGATGCCAGCGGCGCGAAAGTTACCGTGACCGATGCATCGCGTGTTGTCACGCTCGATATGTCCGCCGCGATTTCGCAAACGCTTCTCGCCCTCGGGCTGGGCCACACCATCGCGGGTCGCACCATATCCGATACCGAGCCGAGCCTCGCGAGCGTGCCGGTCGTCACCGAAAGCGGGCACACCGTCAATGCCGAAGCGGTATTGCGCCTTGCACCCACGCTCATTCTCACCGACGGCACCATTCGCGGGGCGGAAGGTGCCCTCGCCCAACTAGAAGCATCCGGTATTCCGGTGGTGCGACTCTCGCGCGCCACGACGTTCGACGACGCACCCTCCCGCGCAGCCGAAGTAGCCCGCGCTGTGGGTGCCGGGCAGGCCGGCGAAGAACTCGCCGCCCAGATTTCGCAATCCATCGCGCAGGCTCGTATCGACGTAGCGCAGCTCGCCCCGGCCGATCCGCTGCGCATGGTCTTCCTCAATATTCGCCCGCAGGCCGGCCTGTTCATGCTGCTCGGGAGCGAATCGGGTGCCAGCGACGTTATTGACGCGGTGGGCGGGCACGATATGGCCGGGGAAGCGGGAGTCACCCAGGCCCGGCCCGCCAGCCAGGAAGCCCTCCTCGTGGCTAACCCGGAAGTTATTATCGTGATGACCAACGGGTTGAGCGCGCTCGGCGGGATCGAGGCCCTCGAAGGGCAGCCCGGCATTTCGCAAACCGAGGCCGGGAAGAAACAGCGTGTGCTCGCCATTCCCGATAATCTTTCCCTCGGCTTCGGTCCGCAAAGTGGCGATCTGATCCGGGCGATGGGCCAAGCGCTCTACACTGCCCAGTAGTGGGAACACGTGGGTTGGTAAAGAAAACACGCCGGCCGATGATGAAAAACCCGGCCGGTAGTGGGAAAGCGCGGGCGGCTAGTGTGCCCGCGCGGTAGCACAGCACGAAAGGATAGTGAGAGGATGACCGTGGCCCAGCGCCCCAGCTCGCGCGGGGCGGACCCGATTTCCGCACCCGGGCGCCGCGCCGCACTCATCGCGGCCTTCCTGCGCCTGGCCACCATTGCGGCGATTATTGCCGGTTACGTGACGGTGGCCCACGCCAGCGCGCAGGCCGCCGGTGCGCCTGCTGGTACAGCGGCGCTGCCCGCCACCGGCCACCTCTGGCTCGCGGCCGGTTTCTTCGCGTGTGCCGGTGCCTGCGCCACTGCTGAACGCGTGGGCAGCACCGGCGCAGCTCGCGCAGAAGAACGCCGGCTGCGCGGTCTGCTTCTGGAACGAACCTTCACGCTGGCCCGCACCGGCACCCCGACGCCCTATACGGCCGGGCGGCTCCTCCCGCTCCTCACCGATAGCGTCGAACGAATCACCAACTACCGGCAGGGCTATGTGGGTACCACCATCGGTGCGCTGCTCGCCCCATTCCTCACCCTTGCCTTTATCGGCGTGGCCATCGACCCGGTCATCGGATTCGGCGTCATGGCGGCCCTCCCGCTTATCCCGGCGGGCATCGGACTCTTCTTCCGTTTCTTCCGCCGCGCCTCCAGCGAATCACGCCGCGCGCGTGACACCCTAGTGGATAGCTACCTCGATGCCATCCGAAATATGACCACCATTCGCCTCTTTAACGCCGGGGAACGCATCGAAGCGGACCTGGCGCGCCGTGGGGAAACCAACCGCCGCGCCATTATGCGGATGCTGGCCGGTAACCAAATCGTCATTATCGTTATGGACGGCCTGGTCGGCCTCCTCCTTATCTGCCTCACCGCCGGGCTCACCACCGCCCGCGCGGCGCACCTCGCGCCGTGGCAGGCGCTTGCCGTGGCTCTGCTCGCGGTGGTGCTCCTCGAACCGCTCTCGCAGGTGGCGGGATTCTTCTACATCGGTATGGGCGGGCGTGCCGCCCAAAAAGCCATCACCCGTTACCTTTCCATCGCTCCGCGTGGCGGGAACGACGGCGCAGCTGCGGCTCCCCGCACCCTCGCGAATGACGATGCGCTTCCGAGTGGCAGCGCAGCCCGGCCCGCCGGTGAAGCTCCGCTCATCACCGTGACTAACGCGGCGGTGAATTACGGGCGCGAAGAGGTGCTGACCTCGGCAAACCTGCGTGTGGAGCGCGGGGAACGCCTCGCGATTGTGGGCGTGAGCGGAGCCGGGAAATCCACCCTCCTCGCCCTGCTGCGCGGCGCCTTACGTCCGCAGGCCGGGAGCGTGCAGGTAGCCGGGGTCCGCGTGGATGCCGGCAGTGGTGATCTGGCGCAGGTGCGCGCGCGCAGCGCCGTCGTCGCTCAAACAACGTGGATGTTTACCGGAACCATTGCCGATAACCTGCGTCTGGCGCGCCCGGACGCCACCGCGCAGCAGATGTGGGACGCTCTTGAACGCGCCCAGGTGGCTGAAGACGTGGCGCGGATGCCAGCAGGAATCGATACGTATCTCGGGGAGGATTCCGCGCTGATTTCCGGTGGGCAGGCGCAGCGCATTTCTCTAGCGCGGGCGTTTTTGGCCGGGCGCACCCTGCTGCTCCTTGACGAACCCACCGCCCAGGTCGATATGGAATCCGAGGACCGGATCTGCGCGGCGCTGGCAGCGCTCGGGCCCGAGTACACGCTCGTCATGGTCACGCACCGTCCCGCGCTAGCGGCCCTGGCGGACCGGGTGGTGCGGGTCCGCGCCGGAATTCTCGAGGAGGTCAGCGATGTCCGCGCCGAATAATAACGCAGCGCCGGGGCTGCGCACCGTTGTGCCCTGGCTGCTTTCCCTGACCCGCCCCGTCCACGGCCCGCTCGCGCTCTCCACCCTGTGCCGGGCCGCCGGGCAGGTGGCGGATATCGGGCTTTTCGCGGTGGCTACCTACGGAATGGTGGCGGCCGTGAGCAGCGGCGGGGGAGCGGGCTTCCTCTGGCTCGTGGCTCTCCTCGCGCTCCTCAAAGCGGGCCTGCGCTACCTCGAGCAATTCACCGGGCACTACGTGGCTTTCCGGGCCCTGGAGCTGCTGCGCACTCGCGTTTTTGCCAGCCTGTGGCCCAAGGCCCCCGGGATTATGACCCGTTCGCGTTCGGGGGATATGGTCGCCTCCCTCACCCGCGATATTGACCGTATCGAAGTGGTTTACGCGCACACGGTGGCTCCGGTGGTCTGCGCCTACGTGCTCACCCCGGCCGCGCTGGTGGTGGGCGGCGCGGTGCTCGGGTGGAGCGCGATGGCACTGCCGGCGGTGGCCGCGGTGCTCGCACTCGCTGTTATCCCGTACGCGGGTACCCGGCGTGCCATTGATGCGACGACGGCGCAACTCGCCGCCCGCGCCGATCTGGCCGCGCATGTGACCGATTCGCTATACGGCCTCGAAGATGTGCTCGTCTTCGGGCGCACTGCCGACCGTATGGAAGAAACAGCTGCCCTCGGCGCGAAAGTTGCCACCAGCGGATCTTTCCCCGCCTGGGTGGCCGGGCTGCGCCGCGGGGCCAATATTCTTGCCGCCGGGCTGAGCGCGGCGTGGATTATCGCGGCTAGCCTCAACGACCCGACTATCTCCCTGCCGCTCGCGGCGGCCGGCGCGGTGGCGGCCCTGCGGGTATGGGAAGGCCCCCAAGCTCTCGAAGATGCGGCGTCGTCCCTCGACGCTTCGCTCGCGGCCGCCCGGCGCATTTATGCCCTCGCGCACGCGCCCCAGCCGTGCCCGGACGGCCCCGGTATCCTCATGCCCGAACGTGGCCTGTCGGTAGAATTCGACGCTGTCCACTACACCTATCCGGAGCGTGAACGCGAGGTGCTGCGCGGGGTGAGCTTGCGTATTCCGGCCGGCTCTCACACCGTGCTGGCCGGGCGTTCCGGCTCGGGGAAATCCACGCTTGTGCACCTGCTGGAACGCTACGATGACCCGACGTCCGGGACGGTGCGCATCGGGGGGATTGCCACCACGGATCTCAACGTTGCCTCGCTGCACGCCTGCGTGGTGGGGGTTTCCCAAAAAAGCCAGATCGTGGCCGGGACTATTGCCGATAACCTGCGCCTGGGAGTTCCCGGCGCTAGCGAAACTGAACTGTGGCGCGCCCTGACCGTGGCCGGGCTGGAGGGCGATGTGCGAGCCATGCCGGAGGGCTTAGCCACCCGGGTGGGAGGCGGTACCTCGCACGGCCGACCCACCGGATACGCGCTTTCGGGAGGGCAGGTGCAGCGGCTGTGCCTGGCCCGCGCGGTGCTCATGCGCCCGGCCGTCCTCATCCTCGATGAATTCGCCGCCGCCCTCAATAGCGAACTCGAAGCCGGGATTCGGGCCAATCTGCGCGCCGCCCTCCCCGATACAACCATTATTGAAGTGAGCCACCGCCTCGATGCGGTGCGCGAAGCGGATACTGTGGCCGTGCTTTCGGGCGGGCGCCTGGTGCTGATCGGCCCACCCGCAGACATCACCGAAGCCCGGACGCCGCGCCATTAGCGCTCCGTGCAACATTAAGGCAAGATAGACAGAATGAGTGGACAGCGCGGCAACCAGCGGCACGCGGCCACCGCGCTCTCCGCGGTGCCCGCCGCGCCAGCCGTGCCTCCGGTACCCGCCGGCATCGCCGCCCGCCGCCGCCGGCGCGTCTGGACCTTCCTCATCCTCACCGTGCTCCTTGCACTGGGAATGCTTATCTCCGCGCATCTGGGCCAATTCCCCGTGACCGTGGGGGACGTGGCGCGCGGTATCGCCGCCCGCTTCGGGCTGACCGCACCTCCCGACGATCCCCTCATCATGGCGGCGCTCTGGAATATTCGCTTCCCCCGTATCTGCTTAGGGATCCTGGTGGGAGGGGCGCTCGCAGTGGCCGGCGCCGTCATGCAGGCGGTCTTCTCCAACCCGCTGGCGGAACCGGGAATTATCGGGGTTTCTTCCGGATGCGCTTTCGGGGCCGCCCTCACCATGGTCTTTGTTCCCGGGGCCCTGGGCGGGTTGTCGGTACCGCTGGGGGCCTTCGCCGCCGGGCTCGTCACCTCCGCCACCGTCTACCTGCTGGCGCGCTCGCAGGGGCGGGCTGAAACTCTCACCCTGGTGCTCACCGGTATCGCGGTGACCGCGGTGGCCTCCGCCCTCACCTCCATCGCCACCTACCTTGCCGATACCAACGCCCGCGAACAAATCGTGTTCTGGCAGATGGGCTCGTTGGCGGGGGCCTCCTGGTTCCAGGTCGCCGTGGTGGGTGCGGTGGTCGGCGTCGGTATCCTCGGGGCGCTCGCGCTGGCCGGCCGCCTCGATCTGCTCAGCTTGGGGGAGCGCGAAGCGGGGCACGTGGGTGTGAACGTCGCGGCCTTGCGGGCCGCCGCCATCGTCCTCACCGCCATCCTTACCGCCGCCGCCGTGTGCTTCGCCGGAGTGATCGGCTTCGTGGGCCTTATTGTTCCGCATGTGCTGCGACTCCTCATGGGCCCGATGAACCGCATGCTTATCCCGGCCGCGCTGCTAGGCGGGGCGGTACTTCTCACCTACGCCGATCTTGCGGCCCGCACCCTCGTGCCTTTCGCGGAACTCCCCATCGGGATCTTCACGGCGCTGGTGGGCGGCCCCACCTTCTTCATCCTGCTGCGCAAGAACCTGCGAGGTGCCCGTGGTTGATCTCTTCTCCGCGGCGGGTGGGCCGGCCGGGGCACTCGTGGCCGAACACCTCAGCTTCGCCTACGGTAGCCACCGGGTTCTCCACGACGTCAGCATCACCGCTCAGCCCGGGCGGGTCCTCGGGGTACTCGGCCCCAATGGCACCGGCAAATCCACGCTGCTCTCGCTGCTCGCCGGTGACCAAGCACCCACGTCCGGGCAGGTGCGCATCGGCGGCACCTCCGTTTCCTCCCTTTCCTGGCGGGAGCTGGCGCAGATGCGCGCCGTTATGCCGCAAAACTCCACCTTCCCCTTCGCCTATCTGGTGCGTGACCTGGTGGCCATGGGTCTCGGATCCGGGAACGGGGCGGGGCGGGGCGCCGGTGCCGGGCAGGGCGCCGGCGCTGGGAGTGCAGCCGGTGCCGGGCGATCGGTGGACGCCGCCATTATCGACGCCGCCCTGCACGCCGCCGATGTCACCCACCTCCAGGATCGCGATGTCACCCGCCTTTCGGGCGGCGAGCAGGCCCGCGTCACCTTCGCGCGGGTTCTTGCCCAGCGTGCCGGGGTGGTGCTCCTGGATGAACCGACCGCGGCCCTGGATATTTCCCACCAGCAGCGCCTCCTCGAGCTGTGCCGGCGCCTGGCGGCCGGCGGGCATACCGTCGTCGCAGTGCTGCACGATATTCAACTGGCCGGCGCGCTCTGCGATGACGTGGTGCTGCTGCGCCACGGCCGGGTGGAGGCGGCCGGCACCCCGCGCCAGGTGCTCACCTCGGAGCTGCTGACCCGGGTCTACGACTGGCCGATCCGAGTGGAGACGCTGGGCGATGGGACTATCGTCGTCGTTCCCACCACCGCAACCACGTCCGTAAAGTGAGAAAGCAATTCTCACTACGTGGACACAGCTAGACTAAGGACGACGGCGGCACCGCCCGCCACCACAACACACGATACGAAGGGGAACTATGGCGCAGCTGCGATCGGCAACCTCAACAACAGGTCGGAATATGGCCGGGGCGCGGGCGCTCTGGCGCGCTACCGGGATGGGCTCGGAAGATTTCGGAAAGCCGATTATTGCCATCGCTAATTCCTTCACCCAATTCGTTCCCGGGCACGTCCACCTGCGTAACGTCGGGAAAATCGTGGCCGATGTTATTCAGGCTAACGGCGGCGTGGCGCGCGAATTTAATACCATTGCGGTAGACGACGGCATCGCCATGGGCCACGACGGCATGCTCTACTCGCTGCCCAGCCGCGAAATAATCGCCGACTCCATCGAATATATGTGCAATGCGCATACCGTGGATGCCCTCGTGTGTATTTCCAATTGCGATAAAATCACGCCCGGGATGCTCATCGCCGCCATGCGCCTGAATATTCCCACTATTTTTGTGTCCGGTGGTCCCATGGAGGCGGGTAAGCCGGTGGAAGGCGTCGTCGACCATAATATTGACCTCATCGACGCGATGGCCCTGGCCGTGGACGATTCCATCACGGACGACGAGCTCGCGCGCGTGGAGGAAAACGCCTGCCCCACCTGCGGTTCCTGCTCGGGAATGTTCACCGCGAATTCCATGAATTGCCTAACCGAAGCGCTGGGTATGTCCCTGCCCGGTAACGGCTCGACCCTCGCCACCGCCACCCGGCGCCGCAGGCTTTTCGAAGAGGCGGGGAAGCGCATCGTCGCGCTCACGAAACGTTATTATCACGACGACGACGCCAGCGTGCTGCCGCGCAATATTATGACGAAGGCGGCGTTCACCAATGCGATGTCCATGGACGTGGCCATGGGGGGCTCCACCAATACCGTGCTCCATATTTTGGCCATCGCCCAGGAAGGGCATGTGGACTTCACGCTGGCGGATATTGATGCGCTGTCGCGGCGAGTGCCCTGCATGGTCAAACTCGCCCCGAACTCCACCGAATTCCATATTCAGGACTTCCACCGGGCCGGCGGGATCCCGGCGCTGCTCGGGGAAATGTACCGCGCGGGCATGCTCGATGATTCGGTGCATTCGGTGCATTCCGATGATCTGAAATCCTGGCTGGAAACCTGGGATATTCGCGGGGTGGCACCTTCGGAACAAGCTCGTGATCTTTTCAGCGCCGCGCCGGGCAACGTGCGCACCACCCGCGCATTTTCGCAGGATTCCACCTGGGAAAGCCCGGATCTGGACGGAGAACACGGGTGTATCCGCAGCGCCGATCACGCCTATACCAAGGATGGCGGACTGTGCGTGCTGCGCGGGAACCTCGCGGAGGACGGCGCGGTGATCAAGACGGCCGGCATCAGCGAGGAACTCTTCCACTTCGAGGGGAGGGCCCGAGTGGTTGATTCCCAGGAGGCCGCCGTCGAACTTATTTTGTCCAAGGCGGTGGAACCGGGAGATATCGTGGTGATCCGCTACGAGGGTCCCAAGGGCGGGCCGGGGATGCAAGAAATGCTCTATCCCACCTCCTACCTCAAGGGCCTGGGTCTCGGAAAGGTGTGCGGTCTGATTACCGACGGGCGTTTTTCCGGGGGGACGTCGGGGCTGTCCATCGGGCACGTTTCCCCGGAGGCTGCCGCGGGTGGCAATATTGCGCTGCTGCGCGAAGGGGACCATATTATTATCGACGTTCCCACCCGCTTGCTCGCCATGGATGTTTCCGAAGAAGAACTGGCCGAGCGGCGCGCCCAGATGGGTGAACTACCGTGGCACCCGGAGAATCGCGACCGGAAAGTCTCCAAGGCGCTACGTGCCTACGCGATGATGACCACCTCGGCGGATCGCGGGGCGGTGCGGGTGGTGGACGGCCGGGTCGACTAAAGCACCACGGGGCCGCGCTCACCCTACTAGCGCCGGCGTGCTACCGGCTAGTCGTCAAAGGCCGGGCTGAGCTCGTGGGGTGGCTCCATGAGCCAGTGCCGGTCGGTGATCATGCGGGCGGCTGCCACCCCGGCCCCCACCGCGCAAATAACAAGAACCACATTGGTGAGTGCGCCGGCTGCCTGGGCGATCTGCCCGGCATTAATGGCGTGCAGGCCGCGGAAAAATACCACCCCGGGAATCATGACGACGACGGCTGGGACGCTGAGCGAGACCCGGGAAAAACGGGTGCGGCGGGTGAGGAGATGGGCGAGGATCCCGGCGCCCAGGGCCGCGAGGAACACCGCGGCCACGTTATAGAAGCCGGCGTCCTGGGCACTCAGGCGGGCGGCATTGACAAGTGCGCCGATAACCCCGGCCAGCAGCGCGGCACCCTGTTCTGCCGTGAAGAGCATAGCGAAACCGTAGGAGGCCACGAAGGTCGCGGCGGCGCGCGCCAGCGCTAGCCACGGTTCGGGGATGACGTAAGCGGCGTGCGGGGCGATATCGGTATCGAAGAGGACGGTGACGACCCACACCGCCATCCCGGCGGCCAGCATCAGCATGGTGACGTAGGCCCCGCGGGTCAGGCCGGCGGAGAAATCGGCGCGAATAGTATCGAGCATCGCGGTGACGAGCGGGAAACCGGGAATGAGGAAGAGGAGGGCGGAAACCACCCCGGCCTCGTGCACCACCGCGATATGCCACGCGGCTTCAGCCACCCCCACCGTGGCGAGATACAGCACCGCAGCTAGCACTCCTACCAGGAACCAAATCCCGAAGTGGTTCACGAGGCGGCGAGCTAACCAGCCGCGCGCCGCCTGCCCCGCGCTCGCCGCGAAGAAAACCGCGGAGCATTCCACCACCCCGCCTCGGTTGAGGAAACAGAAACAGGCGCAGGCCAGCCCGGATACCAGGGCGAGTAACCAGGCCGGGTAGGTGCGGGCCCGCGCTATCGCATCGTCGAGGGTGCTTGTGACCCGCGCGGGAGTCGAGCCGTCCGGGAGGGCATCAATGGCCGTAATAAGCGCGTCGATACGGGCGGCGTTTACCCCGAGGGCGCGCTGTTCCCCGGTGAGAGTGCACACATCCCCGTAGCCGTAGCAGGTGAGCGTAATTTCGGTGAAGGATACCGCGGCGTGGGTCGTGCGGATTCCCAGGGCGTGTGCGGTGCGTTCCATCGAGTGTTTGACCCGGTAGGCGGAGGCACCGCTCGCCAGGAGTAGCAATCCGGCGCGCAGCACCGCCCGCGCGGCATAGCGCAGATGGCTGGGTTGCTGCGGCGCAGGGGGCCGGTGTGAAAACGTCACGCGTCCAGGGTACGCTTCCCGAAAAACTCCGGAAAACTGTCCGAACAATGAAACCGAAATCCACGATGTGAGACAGATTGATCTTTTTAGCGTTCGCGGACCGCGCTCCGGTAGTCTGAAGGGCATGGCTCAGATTCTTCTTATTATCGTAGTGAGGTAGCGCGCACCACCGGTTGCGCGCTCCCCTCACGTGAGGGGATTTTTTATGCGCCAACCACCACAGCTAGCCACCCCGCTCGGCACTCCAGGAGAACAGGCCCGAAGAACCAGGTGAATCAGGTTGAAGGAGGAACCATGGCCGCATCCGAGATGAATGCATCCGCGATGGGCGCGTCGGCCGCGTCTCACCGGGACCATCCCGGTGAGATCCGCGAAAAAATGGACGGCGCCCGCGCCATTGTCCGCACCCTAGCGGAACTCGGTGTGGATGTCGTCTTCGGGCTGCCCGGCGGAGCTATTTTGCCCACCTATGACCCGATGTACGATAGCGATTCGCCGCGCCATATCCTGGTGCGCCACGAACAGGGTGGGGGCCACGCGGCCGAAGGCTATGCGCTGGCAACCGGGCGCGTGGGTGTTGTGATGGCCACCTCCGGGCCGGGGGCAACGAACCTCGTCACCCCGCTGCTGGATGCCAATATGGATTCCGTCCCGCTGGTGGCGATCACCGGGCAGGTGGGGGCCGCGGCCATCGGAACCGATGCTTTCCAGGAAGCCGATATCGTGGGTGCCACCATGCCCATGGTCAAGCATTCTTTCCTCGTGACCGACGCCGCTGATATTCCGGCCCGCCTGGCAGAAGCTTTTTACCTCGCGGCGAGCGGGCGCCCCGGCCCCGTTCTCGTGGATATCGCGAAATCCGCCCAGAACCAAGAAACAGAATTTGTGTGGCCCCCGCGCCTGGACCTACCCGGATACCGCCCGGCCGGCGAACCGGATCCCGCTGCCGTCCGCGAGGCGGCCCAACTTATCGCCACCGCGAGCCGCCCCGTGCTCTACGTGGGAGGCGGCGCGGTGCGCGCCAGGGTTTCCCGCGAGGTCACCGAACTGAGCGATCTCACCGGTGCCCCGGTGGTCACCACCCTGCCGGCTCGCGGCACCGTACCCGATTCCCACCCCCACAACCTGGGGATGCCGGGCATGCACGGTACTGTTCCCGCGGTGGGAGCCCTCCAGCGCAGCGATCTCATCGTGGCGCTCGGGGCGCGTTTCGATGATCGCGTTACCGGGGCGCTTGACGGTTTCGCGCCGCGGGCAAAAGTTATCCACCTCGATATTGACCCGGCGGAAGTCTCCAAGAACCGCGCCGCGGACGTGGCCATTATCGGTGATTTGGCGCAGTCCGTTCCCACCCTTCTTGAGGCGGTGCGCGCGGCTCGCGAACAGTACGGGGAAGCGAATCTGGAACCGTGGTGGGGGTACCTCAACCGCCTGCGGGATACCTACCCGGCCGGCTACACCCCCACGGAGGACGGCCTTGTCTCTCCGCAGTACGTGATTGAACGGCTGGGCGCCGTGGCGGGCAGTGAGGACACCATCTGGGTGACCGGGGTGGGGCAGCACCAAATGTGGGCCTCGCAATTCCTCCATTTCGAGCACCCGCACCGCTGGCTTTCCTCCGGGGGAGCGGGCACCATGGGCTACGGAATCCCGGCCGGTATGGGCGCGAAAGTGGGTCAGCCCGAGCGCACCGTGTGGGTGATTGACGGCGACGGCTCCTTCCAGATGACCAATCAGGAACTGGCCACCTGCCGCCTCAATAACATCAATATCAAAGTTGCCGTTATTAATAACTCCTCGCTGGGGATGGTGCGCCAGTGGCAGACCCTTTTCTACGACGGGCGCTATTCTTTCACCGATCTGGAAACCGGGAACAACACCCGCCGTATCCCCGATTTTGTCAAACTTGCCGAAGCCTATGATTGCGCGGCCTGGCGCGTGGAGAAGAAGGACGACGTCGACACTGCCATCCAGCGCGCTATGGAGATCAATGATCGGCCCGTCGTTATCGACTTCATTACCTCCCCGGATGCGGAGGTGTGGCCGATGGTCGCCGCCGGGGTATCCAATGATGAGATTATGTACGCCAAGGGGCTGCGCCCCGAAGTGGATGAGAACTTCGCGTGAGTAGCGCACTGTCGCCGCTCGAGCCGCCACGAAAGGAAGGATAACAATGCCGCAGCGCCACACGCTCTCCGTACTGGTGGAGAATAAACCCGGAGTGCTCACGCGGGTGGCCGGGCTCTTCGCCCGCCGCGCGTTCAATATTCATTCGCTCGCCGTGGGAGAAACGGAAAACCCGGCGCTCTCGCGGATCACCGTGGTGGTCGACGCCGCGGTACAACCCCTCGAGCAGGTGGCCAAACAGCTCAATAAGTTGGTCAATGTCATCAAAATCGTGGAATTAGACAGTGAGGAAGCGGTGCTGCGCCGCCTCGTCCTCATTAAAGTTGGCGCTGATGATACGACCCGTTCCCACGTGGTGCAGGTCGTGGATCTTTTCCGCGCCCACGTGGTCGATATGGTGCCGGATGCCGTGACCATTGAAGCCACCGGATCCGACCGCAAGATCGGAGCCCTGCTCACCGCCCTGGAGCCCTACGGGATCCGGGAAATTGTGCAGTCGGGAACCGTGGCGCTCGGGCGCGGAGCGCATTCGCTTTCCGAACGGGTCACCGCCGATATGGCGGGAGACCCGGGGGACTTCCCGGAGGCGCTCGCCCGCGGGCGCATCTAGCCGCAGTGGCGCGCGGCCAAGATAGCGGCGTCGTCGTATATACGGCGCGCCTACAGCGTGCGCGGCGCCGCACTACCGCAACGAAACCGAAACCGAAAAACCGCAACCGCGGGGCCTGGCCCCGACCAACAAAAGGAGAAAACCATGGCAGAAATCTTCCATGATGCCGATGCCGATCTGTCCCTCATCCAATCGAAGAAGGTTGCCATTATTGGCTACGGTTCGCAGGGGCACGCGCACGCGCTCAACCTGCGCGACTCCGGCGTGGACGTGGTGGTGGGCCTGCGCGAAGGCTCGAGTTCCGTGGCGAAAGCGCAGGAACAGGGCCTGACGGTGCGTTCCGTGGCCGATGCCACCAAGGACGCTGACGTCGTCATGATTCTGGTGCCGGATCAGACCCAGCGTGGGCTGTGGGCCGCGGAAATCGAGCCGAATCTCAAGGCCGACGCCGCGGTGTTCTTCGCCCACGGTTTCAATATTCACTACGGATATATCAAGCCCGCTGCCGGCCACGATGTGTGCATGGTGGCTCCCAAGGGCCCGGGGCACACGGTGCGCCGCCAGTACGAAGACGGGCGCGGAGTGCCGGTGCTCGTGTGCGTGGAACAGGATGCCTCCGGGCAGGCCTGGGACGTGGCCCTGTCCTACGCCGCCGCGATTGGCGGCACCCGCGCCGGCGCCATTAAGACCACCTTCAAGGAAGAGACCGAAACGGACCTCTTCGGCGAGCAGACCGTGCTGTGCGGCGGGGTTTCCCAGCTCATCACCTACGGTTTCGAAACGCTGGTGGAAGCCGGATACCAGCCGGAGATGGCCTACTTTGAGGTATGTCACGAACTCAAGCTCATCGTTGACCTCATTAACGAAGGCGGGCTGACCAAGCAGCGCTGGTCCTGCTCGGATACGGCCGAATACGGCGACTATGTGTCCGGCCCGCGCGTTATCACCCCGGATGTCAAGGAGCATATGAAGGAAGTGCTGGCTGATATCCAGAACGGTTCCTTCGCCAAGCGCTTCATTGACGACCAGGATGCCGGTGCCCCTGAATTCAAGAAGCTGCGCGCCGAGCACGAAAGCCACCCGCTCGAGGCCACCGGGCGCGAGGTGCGTTCCATGTTCGCGTGGAATACCGATGTGGACGCCGATTACACGGACGGACAGACCGCCCGCTAAGCGCAGCATTGCCGTTCCCAGGTGGGGCGGCTAGGATAAGCGCCAGTTAGCCGGCCCGCTCGCGGCAAGGTACCGCGGGTGGGCCGGTTTGTATGAGCTGAGTTCTACTGTGAGAAAGGCTGCATATGCGTCGTCGTTCCGCTTTCGCTTTCCTCGGGGTGCTGGTTTTCGGCCTCGCCGCCTGCACCGATACATCGGATGCACCGGGGGTGAAACCTACCGTGGCCGCTACCACAGATAGCACGACGGCGCCCAGCGGGCCCTCCGCCAGCGCGACTCCGAGTGCTACTCAAGAACCCGCCCATCTGGTACCCATCCAGCGCGGAGCCAATGTGGTGACGGAGAAAATCCCGGCGCCCCTCGATCAGTGGGGTGGCATTTCTATCGGGGCTGACGGCGTGGCCGGCAGCGTCAACGAAGGCAAACCGGTGGTGCGGGTGTATTCCGATTACTGGTGCCCCTGGTGCAATGACCTGGTGCGCGACCACGGTGAGGAACTCATCCAGATGGCCAAGGACGGGAAAATCACGCTGGTCTACCACCCGAATATGCGCTTCGAGGAATCGCCCTACAGTGTCAAGGGGGAGCAGGCCGAAGTGTGGTTCGCGGTCAACGCCCCGGATAAATACCTTGATTTCCACGAGCTGCTCTACAAAGAAGGCTCCATCCCGGTGGTGAAACACGCGGACCGCGCCGAACGCCAGCAGCCCGACCCGGCCTTGATTGAACAATTCGCCACTCGGGTGGGTCTTGACGCCGCGCAGCTGGAGAGCCTGCGTGCCACGCTGGCCGCGGATGAGTACCTTCCCCTCCTCAAGCAACTACGCGAGCAATTCCTCGCCGACGGCATGAAGTACATTCCCGCCGTTGTTATTGACGAGAAGCTGGTGAGCGATCCGAATAACGGCAACCTGGACCAGTTCCTCGCGCCCTTGAAGTAGGTGGTGGCGGTAGCGAGTGGCGGTGGCCGGTTGTGGCGCGTGGCAGCGACTGGTTGCGGCCCGCAGGGGTGACCGGTTGTAGCTCGCGGGGCACGGAGCGTGAAAAAACTGTCGCAGGGGCGTGGCACAATAGAGGCCATGAAAGCCATTATGACTGTGACCGGGGTGGATCGCACCGGGATTATCGCGGCCGTTTCCGCTGAACTTGCTCGCCTCGGGGTGAATATTATCAACGTCACCCAAACCCTCATGGATGAGTACTTCACTATGATCCTCGAAGTTGCGCTTCCGGAGGGTAGCTCCATTACCCAGGTGCAGCAGGCCATGGCGGAACTGGGCGGCGCGGAAGCGCTGGAAATCCACGTGCAGGCGGATTCCATTTTTCGCGCCATGCATCGCGTCTAGCCCGGTCTGGTGGATAGGCTGGCCCGGTACGTAAAACTGGCCGGCGCACCGGAACAGGCACAGCGATATGCACTGGAACGGACACGGCAACGTGTACGGGAACTCGCACAGGAACGGGAGAATACCTATGTATGCCAGCAGTGAGCCCACTGCCCAAAACATTCTGGAAACCCTCGCGATGATCCGCGAGGACCGCCTCGATATCCGTACCGTCACCATGGGGATTTCCCTGCTGGACTGCGCGGATTCGGATGGCGAGCGCGCTCGCGAACGGGCCCGCGCCCGCATTATGGAGCGGGCCGCGCGCCTGGTGCCGGTAGCGCGGCAGATCGAAGCGGAACTGGGTATCCCCATTATTAATAAGCGCATTTCCGTGACCCCGATTGCTTTAGTGGCCGCGGCAAGCGGGGAAAAGGACCTTACCCCGTGGGCGGTGATGCTTGATGAATGCGCCCGGGAAATCGGCGTGGATTTCGTGGGCGGGTTTTCCGCCCTGGTGGAAAAGGGCATGACGCGCGCGGATGAGGCGCTCATCGATTCCATTCCTGCTGCGCTGGCCGCCACCTCGGTGGTGTGCTCCTCCGTCAATATCGGAACCTCACGCGCCGGAATTAATATGAGCGCGGTTGGGCGCATGGGGGAAACCATTTGTGAGCTTGCCGCCCGCACGGAAAAGGGCTCCGGGGCTGCTCGGCTGGTCGTTTTTGCTAACTCGGTGGGGGATAACCCCTTTATGGCCGGGGCTTTCCACGGGGTAGAAATGCCCGATTGCGTGGTTTCCGTAGGGGTATCCGGACCGGGTGTTATTACCCGGGCAATTACGGCGGCAGCAGGGGCATCCTTCGATGAACTCGCGGAAGAAATCAAGCGCAGCGCTTTCAAAATCACCCGCATGGGCGAACTGGTCGGGCAGCTTGCCGCGCAGCGCCTCGGGGTGCCTTTCGGGGTTGTTGACCTCTCTTTGGCTCCCACCCCGGAAGTCGGCGATTCGGTGGCACGCGCCCTGGAAGCCATGGGCCTGGAACGCGTGGGAGCCCACGGCACCACGGCGGCCCTCGCGCTTCTCAATGATGCGGTGAAGAAAGGCGGGCTCATGGCCTGCTCGCACGTGGGCGGGCTCTCCGGGTCCTTCATCCCCGTCTCCGAAGACGAAGGCATGATCGAAGCCGCGCGGCTCGGTGCTATTAGCCTGGCCAAACTCGAAGCCATGACCGCTATTTGCTCGGTGGGCCTTGACATGATCGCGGTGCCCGGGGATACCCCGGCCGCCACCATCGCCGGCATGATCGCAGACGAAGCTGCCATCGGCATCATGAACTCCAAGACCACCGCCGTGCGGGTCATCCCCGCTACGGGCTTGAGCGAAGGCGATACCGTGGAATTCGGCGGCCTGCTTGGCAGCGCTCCCGTGATGCCGGTAAGCCCGTACTCCAGCGCGGCATTCATTGGCCGCGGGGGTACTATCCCGGCGCCCGTGCACGCTTTCAAGAATTAGGCGCGAGGCGAGGAACGGTTAGCGAGCCAGCTTAGCGGGAGTCGTTAGCAAGCGAGGTTAGCGGGCGCGGATAATCGCCGCGATGCCCTGCCCGCCGCCGATGCACAGTGTCACAAGGGAGTGCTCGATTCCGCGTTCGCGCTGATTGAGGAGAGCACGCAGTGAAATAATCGCTCCCGAAGCCCCCACCGGGTGGCCCAGCGCAATCGCCCCGCCCAGCGGATTGACGATCTCCGGATCCAGCTCCGCATCGCGAATCACCGCAATGGCCTGGGAGGCAAAAGCCTCATTGAGTTCCACCCAGCCAATATCCGCCCGGCTCAGGCCGGTACGCTCAAGCACCTTCTCAATAGCCAAGCGCGGGGCGTAGCCCATGTACTCCGGTTCCACCCCGACGGTTGCCACATCCACCAGCTCGCCCAGAATATCCACACCCGCCGCAATCGCATCCTCTTCCCGCATGAGGACGAGCATGGCGGCGCCGTCGTTAATCCCGGAAGAATTACCGGCCGTTACGGTGCCGTGCGCGGCAAAAACAGGGGGGAGGTGGCTGAGCGTTTCAGCCGTCACGCCCGTGCGCGGATATTCTTCTGCAACGACGACGCGCTCAGTGGGTTCCCCGGCGTCAATCGTGAAAGGAACACGCTCCTTATCAAAAGCCCCGGCTGCGATGGCGGCCTGGGCGCGGGCCTGGGACTGGGCCGCAAAAGCGTCCTGCTCGGCGCGGGAAATACCGAACTTCTCCGCAACCCGCTCCGCTGTCCAGCCCATGGGCCGGCCCGAGAACGGATCAGAAATCAGCGAAAATGTGCCGTCCACGTGCTTCGGCCCGTTGAGGTGACCGGCGCGGGAAAAATCCATGACCGGCTGGCGCGTCATATTCTCAGCACCGCCCGCCATGACGATGCGCGCATCCCCGGAACGCAAGGCGCTGGCTGCGCTCGCGAGGGCTTGCACCCCGGAGCCGCACACCCGATTGACAGTGAGGGCAGTGGAGGAGGCCCGCGCTCCGGCGGCCAGGGCGATCCGGCGGGAAATATAGGCATCGGCACCGGTCTGGCCCACGCAGCCCACCACGAAATCATCCACATCCGCCATGGGGATACCCGCGCGCTCGGCGGCCGCGCGCGCCGCCGCCGCACCTAATTCGTGCGCGGGAGTATTCGCGTAGTAGCCGCGGAACTTCCCCGTGGGAATGCGAGCGCCGCTGACAATGACGATAGGTGAATCGAACGCCATAACCTTGCCTCCCGAGATTCAAGAATTCAATTCTACGAGGAGAGGCGCGCCGGCTCCAGGAGAGGTACCTAACCCCGGCCTAAGTGCAGCCTGAGCTGTGTGCCTCCGTTCTGTACCTACGTTCCCGCCGCGCGGGTCTCAACGCTGCCCCGCTGCTTCGTCCCACCCGCCGAGCATTCCGAAAAGTGAGACGAATAGTCTCACCAAGTGGACGGATCTCGTATACTCACCCGTATGCGCGCCTCTATTAATCTCGCTGTTATTGCCGGAGATGGCATCGGTCCGGAAATTGTGCCCGAAGGTCTGAAAGTGCTACGCGCTGCGCTGGGAGAAAGCGGCACGGAGCTGAGCGTGACACCCTATAGCATCGGGGCGCAGCGCTATGTGGATACCGGAGAAACTCTCAGTGATGCCGATCTGGAAGCCTTGGCCGGGCATGACGCGCTGCTGCTCGGCGCCATTGGAGATCCGCGGGTGCCCGCCGGAATCCTGGAGCGTGAGATTCTGCTGCGGCTGCGCTTCGCCTTCGACCACTACGTTAATTTGCGGCCCAGTGTGCTCTACCCCGGGGTTCCCACCCCGCTAGCGGTACCGGGAGATATTGACCTGGTGGTGGTGCGCGAGGGAACCGAAGGTCTGTACTCGGGCAACGGGGGCAGTGTTCACCGCGGCATGCCTACCGAAGTGGCAACCGAAGTATCTGTAAACACCGCTCACGGAACTGAGCGTTTGGTGCGCTACGCCTTTGAGTTGGCAGCATCCCGGCCTCGCCGCCACCTCACCCTCGTCCATAAAACCAATGTGCTCGTGCACGCGGGTGGGTTGTGGCAGCGCACCGTGAACCGCCTGGCCGCGGAGTACCCGAGCGTAAACGTTGATTACTGCAATGTGGATGCCGCCACGATTTACCTGGTGACCGACCCGCAGCGTTTCGATGTCATCGTGACAGATAACCTCTTTGGCGATATTCTGACCGACGAAGCCGGGGCGGTAAGCGGAGGCGTGGGGCTTGCGGCGTCGGGCAATATTAATCCGGAAGGAGACTTCCCCTCCATGTTCGAACCGATCCACGGTTCAGCGCCGGATATTGCGGGGACCGGGAAAGCAGATCCGACGGCAACAATCGCCTCCGCGGCGCTCATGCTGCGCCACCTCGGGCTCGCTGAGCCGGCCGCGCGTATTGAGGCGGCCATCAGGGCAGATATGGAAGCGCGCGCCGCGGCCGCGGCAACCGGAACGCCGCTGCGCCGCACAACCACCCAGATCGGTGATGCTATTCTCGCCGCTATGGAAGATAACCGTTAAGGATCACCACGAAGAAAGAAGGACTCAGGTATGAGCGTTCCGAGCACTCCGGAAGAACTGGAAGCTGCCGCTACCACCCCCGCGCCCGCGGATGGCCTCGCCGGCCGGTTCGTTGTTCACCCGAATGAACACCCGGCCACCGAAGAGGAGATTAGCCAGGTGCTGGCCGGCCCCGGTTTCGGCCGCTACTTCACTGACCATATGGCCCGGGCAACGTGGACCGCGGAAGAGGGCTGGCATAACCATGCCATCGTGCCCTACGGCCCGCTCAGCCTGGACCCGGCCGGCGCGGTACTTCACTACGGCCAGGAAGTTTTTGAAGGTTTGAAAGCCTACCGGCATGCGGACGGTTCGCTGTGGCTGTTCCGACCCACCTACAACGGGGCGCGCCTGAACTTCTCCGGGCATCGCTTGGCGATTCCGGAACTGCCCGTGGATGATTTTGTGGCCTCGCTGGTGAACCTGGTGCGCCAGGATCGGCGCTGGGTGCCGGGCGCGGAGGGGGAATCGCTCTACCTGCGGCCCTTCATTTTCGCCTCGGAGGCTTTCCTCGGGGTGCGTGCGGCTGCCGCGTACGAGTACATCGTGCTCGCGTCGCCAGCCGGGGCGTATTTCCCCAATGGTTTCCAGCCCATCAAGGTGTGGGTGGAGCCCGATTACCATCGCGCCGGCCCCGGAGGTATGGGCGCGGCGAAAACTGGCGGGAACTACGCGGCCTCGCTGCTGCCCAAGGTCACCGCAAGTGCGGCCGGGTACGATGAGGTTCTTTTCCTTGACGCCGCAACCGCCACGAACCTTGATGAACTGGGCGGGATGAACGTCTTTGTGGTGTACGCGGACGGCAGCGTGGCCACCCCGAAACTCACCGGCAATATCTTGCCCGGGAATACCCGTTCGTGCATTATGCAGCTGCTGCGCCGCGCCGGGGTTGAGGTGCGCGAAGATACTCTCGCTTTGCGTGATGTGGTGAGCGGTATTCAGGACGGGAACGTGGCAGAAATGTTCGCCTGCGGGACCGCGGCCGTTGTGACCGCTATCGGCCAGCTCACCGGGGAGGACTTCAGCGTTGAGCTGCCCACCCACACCGTGGCCCAGCGGATTTACGAGGAGCTCACCGGCATCCAAAACGGTACCCGCGAAGATCCCTTTGGCTGGATGTACCGGATCGCCTAGCGGGGTTGGGCGGCGTTACGCGCGCGGCGCTGGGGTGAGCGACGCCCGCGGGTTTGGGCTAGTTCGTTTTGTGCGTCTGGGCTCGATACTGGCGCGGCGGCGGGACGAGGAAACATCCGGCACCAGCGGCTACCGTCACGGTGAGCGGAGTGGGGAAGAGGTCTTCGCCATCGACCGCCGGAATAAGGTCGGGCATCTCCAGGCGAACACTGTTTACCTGGATTTGAGTGACGATATCTTGCAGTTTGGAGAAATCTCCGGTGTAGATATTGCGGAGGTTGCGAGCCGCGGTGCGGCGCGATACCGGGCTGACGACGGTAAGTGCCAGCTTGCCGTCACGCGGATCCGCGTGCGAGCACATTCGGATCCCGCCTCCGTAACTGCTGGTATTGCCAACCGCGCACAGGGTAGCTTCTAGGGTGAAGGGTTCGCCGCCGTCGATGCTCAAGGTGAGTGGGGCGGTGCGCATGGCTGCTACTTCGGCAAGAACCGCGAGGAAATAGGCGGCCGAACCTCCTGGCCACCGGATCTGCTTCGCCCGCGCGTTAATGCGGGTATCGATACCCGCGGCGAGGATTGAGGCGAAATAGCGGCGCTCGGGTTGGGAAACACCGTTTACTTCGCGGGTGGCTAGGCCAAGGTCTGTCATCACGGTATACCCGGATGCGATGACCCGGGCCGCTGCGCGCACATCGAGGGGAATACCCAGGCCGCGCGCAATATCGTTCCCGGTTCCTCCCGCGACTAAGCCGAGCGGCTTGCCGGTACCGGCCTGCTCCTGCACGATGAGATTCGCCAGTCCGTCCCCACCGCAGGTCACCAGGGCATCAATGTCTGGATCGGCCAGTGCTGCCCTGGCGTTCTTACGAGTTTCCGCGACGGTGGTGGCGTAGTTTCCTACCACATCAACGCCATGTTTGAGCAGCTCGGCTGTGATATGGGCAGCTAGAGAAGTGGCGCGGCCCTTTCCCGCGGTCGGGTTGGTGAGAAGAACGACGCGGCGGATCTGGCGCCGCCCCTCCGGATAGCCGTTGTGCTGGTGCTGTTGCGCCGCAGAATCTGACATAGTGGCAAGCCCTCTTTCCCTCGGTGGTGGTGGCGCGCTCCGAGCCTCATAATTCCCTGCCGGGGCCGCGCCCGAAAACACCGCTCACAGGTGAGCACTGTTCCCTCATCGTAACCGAGCTACGGAACGGGCGCGCTCGGTGTCCGCTAGGCTGGCGGTATGGCAATGACGTATCGCTCGGTAGGGAAGTCGGGCCTGATGGTGTCCGCCGTCGGCATCGGTGGTAATAATTTTGGCCGCGCCCATACGCAAACCGAAACACAAGAAGGCACGGATGCGGTTGTGCGCGCGGCGCTCGAAGAAGGAATCACCACCTTTGATCTTGCCGACGTGTACGGCAAAGAGCCGGGGCTTTCGGAAACCATGTTCGGAAAGGCGCTGCGGGAAGTGGGGGAGCGGGCCCGCGACGTCGTCGTTATAACAAAATTTGGTATGGATATGCAGGGGCGTAACGGCGCTGATTACGGGGCGCGCGGTTCACGGCGCTACGTGACGCGGGCCTTGGAGGCATCCTTGCGGCGGCTCGGCGTGGAGGCGATTGACCTGTATTTTTATCACACGCCGGATGGGGTGACGCCGCCCGAGGAGACGCTCGGGGCGCTTTCGGACGCGGTGCGGGCGGGTAAAATTCGGTATTACGCGACGTCGAACCATGCCGGGTGGCAGCTTGCTGACGCTTCGCATTTGGCGGCTGTTCGGGGGTTTGTGGGCCCGATTGCTACCGAGTCGCATTACAACTTGATTGACCGACGCGCGGAACTCGAGGTGGTGCCGGCGGCGCAGCGCTTTGGCCTGGGGATCTTCCCGTACTTCCCGTTGGCGAACGGATTGCTGACGGGCAAGTATCGGCGGGGTGAGGCGCCGCAGGGTTCGCGGATTGCGCACTCTAAGGCGGCGTTGCTCGAATCCACGGACTGGGATCAGATCGAGGATTTTGTTGCGTTTGCGCAGGCGCGCGGCTTGACGCCGGTGCAGGTGGCGATGTCGTGGTTGGCCTCGCGGCCGTGCGTGGCATCCGTTATTGCCGGTGCGACGACGCCGCAGCAAGTCCGCCAGAATGCAGCCTCCCTGGTGTGGGAGCCGAGCAGCGCGGACTTAACTGAGCTCGACGCAATCTTCCCGCCGCCGGAGAAAGTGGCGTTGTTCTAGGGCTTGTGGGGGTGGCCGTCGGGCTTGGAAGATTGACAGAAGTTCTCATGTGTGTTGGTTTTCCGGGTTCGCCTCCATCGACTAGGCTCGTAGCGAGCGGTTTTCCACGCTAAGGCGTGGGTAGGTCAAGGTTTGATGCATTGCCTAGGTGGGCCGTTTTCCCCGTGTAAGCGGGGGTAACAGTGTTTGCTGGCCTATAATTCTTTCCCTTGCGTCGAAATATGCAGACGCGAGAAAAGATATTATATGGACATGTTTGATGCTTTTACACCTGATAATCATCTGGTAGTCTTGTTGTATCTCAAAGGAGAGAAAGCATGGAAAAGTGAAGTGATCCAGGTTTCTTCCTTTTGAGTAGATAAGGACATCTGGATTATGTCGAAGAAATTTGATCAGGAAACTAAGAACCGTGTTATCCGCCTTGTTGAGAAGCGGATCCTCGCCGAGGGGATATCTTTACAAGATGCGTGCAGGGTCGTAGCGTCCAAACATGACGTTTCCTGGCATACGGCCCGCCGATGGGTTCAGCAAGCCCGTAAGAACGGGCCGGTTAGGCGGGCGGAAGAAGACGTGCTCGCAGAGAACATGCGGTTGCGCCGGGAGAACCAGGAACTCCGCGACGTTAATGAACTCCTGAAAGCCGCGTCGGCCTTTTTTGCGTGTCAAGCAGGCCACCCACATCAGACATTGTGAGTGACGGCCAGGAAGATCCTCACGCTAGAAGTCTCCGGTGAGTTGGGGACCACATTCACTGTTGAATTTCCGTCACATTGCTGGGACTTGAACATTCGGGGTTTCCCACGCAAGACTCGGATCATGAGTAACCGTGATAAGCGCGAAAAACAACGTTTGCATCGAAGCGCAGACACGGCCGAAGCTAAAATGAAACGTTTAGAACAGCGGCGCGAAAAAGGACTCGCAGCTAAAGATGCCGAGATCGTGAGGCTGGAAAAGGCAGGTGAGGTGTTAGCGAGAGCTGTTGTCTCTGCTTATCTCTTCTCCGAAAAACACGGAAATGGTTAGTCGGGTCGGTCAGTGTCATGGTGATATTGCGATGCATGGTGGTGACAATCGCGGAGCTCTTCCATCGGTGACTCGCCAAATGCTGGTGTGGCCATAGGATTGCCCCCGCTCGCGCGGGGAAGAGATAGTCTGCTCCGGCTTGGCCTCAACAACCTTGGAATTACCCCCGCTCGCGCGGGGAAGAGCGCAAGATTGACCCTCACTTTAACATGACCGCGGAATTACCCCCGCTCGCGCGGGGAAGAGCAGAGACCACCATTTGCCCCATCGACCCTTCAGGAATTACCCCCGCTCGCGCGGGGAAGAGCGCCGACCGAACTGCCCGCCACTGTGGACACGGGAATTACCCCCGCTCGCGCGGGGAAGAGAATACCCGGGGCAAGCACCTCCACATTTTCAGGGAATTACCCCCGCTCGCGCGGGGAAGAGTCAACAGCGCAGCGTTCAATATTGCGCAGCTTGGAATTACCCCTGCTCGCGCGGGGAAGAGACCAGATCCAGGCCCTTCTTTTGCGAAAGCGGGGAATTACCCCCGCTCGCGCGGGGAAGAGGAACTTGGTGTCAGGGGAGGGTATCCATGCGTGGAATTACCCCCGCTCGCGCGGGGAAGAGACGCCATGACGACGGAACGCAGGCGACACCGCGGAATTACCCCCGCTCGCGCGGGGAAGAGTCCTACCCTCGGCCCTGTCGTAGGTAAGGTTAGGAATTACCCCCGCTCGCGCGGGGAAGAGAATACGCCACCACACAACTAGCCGCCCCGGTAGGAATTACCCCCGCTCGCGCGGGGAAGAGGGCGCTCCTCCTCCCCTCTGGGGAGTGAAGAGGGAATTACCCCCGCTCGCGCGGGGAAGAGCTTTTATTGAAAATAATAAAAGCAGCGATGCTGGAATTACCCCCGCTCGCGCGGGGAAGAGAGCCATTTCTGATTATGGCCATTTTCGGCGAGGGAATTACCCCCGCTCGCGCGGGGAAGAGCCTCAAACTCCACCGCGAGATCATCCGGGGCGGGAATTACCCCCGCTCGCGCGGGGAAGAGTTTGTAAAGGTCGTGGTAGAAGTCCCAGTCAGGGAATTACCCCCGCTCGCGCGGGGAAGAGTTTCCCCCTTTTTTCTTTCTCTTTAAATGGTTGGAATTACCCCCGCTCGCGCGGGGAAGAGAAGAGCAGCACCGGCGGGCTAATGCCCGGCTTAGAATTACCCCCGCTCG